>JAHFJB010000078.1 GCA_023246135.1 Candidatus Parcubacteria bacterium | reverse complement strand
GAGCCGTAGAAATTGGCACAAAAATCATGTCATCTTGATTACTAAAACCACTGCCACCTTTGGCTTTGGTCACACCAATAACTTTAAAATCTATCTGCTTAATGCGTATAGTCTGGCCAGTCGGATCAACCCCTTCACCAAAAATATCATCTCTGGTAGTTGGCCCTAAGACCGCTACTTTGGACATACTAGCGACATTTTGATCGGATATAAATGAACCTAATTCAACTTCCACATTCCTGATAGACGGATAAGTGGCGGTTGTACCGACAATTGAAGTGTTGGTGTTGGTACCCTTAGCCGCTACTTGATAACGCCCCGATAACTCCGGCGCCACTGCTTTGACGCTAGCCACCTCTTGGCTAATAGCGGTAGCGTCATCTAAGGTGAGTGTCTGAGCTGCACCCCGACCTTGGCTTACTTGAGTCCCGACTCCCCTTTGCATGCCCGGCATAACCAAAATTAAATTAGATCCAAGTGATTGGATATTGGACTGAATCGTGCTCTGTGATCCCTGACCAATAGCCACCATAGCAATTACTGAGCCAATGCCTATAACAATACCTAAAATAGTCAAAATTGATCTAGCTTTATTGGCCAGTAGCGCTAAATACGTTTCTTCAAATACATCTGAATTCCTCATAAAAATTATGTTCTCTTAAAATTTTTCTTATCCTCAACTATAATTCCGTCTCTAATAGTGATAATCCGGTCAGCAAACTCAGCCACATCTCGCTCGTGAGTAATCAATATAATCGTACGACGTTCTTGGGCATTAAGCCGACGAAAAGTTTCCAAAACTACTTGCCCGGTTTTTGTATCCAAATTGCCAGTTGGCTCATCAGCTAAAATCAAGGTCGGATCATTAACTAGGGCCCGAGCAATGGCTACGCGCTGCATCTGACCGCCGGAAAGCTGATTGGAAAGATGAAAAAAGTGTGATTCATCTAAACCAGCATTTATGAGAGCCGCCTTAGCTCGCTCCTCTCTTTTTTCTTTTGGTATGCCCCCATAGACTAAAGGCAGCATCACATTTCTCAACACGGTTGCTCGGGGTAACAAATTAAAAGACTGAAAAACAAAACCAATTTTATTTTTCCTAATATCGGCTAACTCATCATCCGATAATTCCGCCATATTTTTGCCATCCAACAAATACTGGCCACTAGTCGGCGTATCTAGAGCACCGATAATATGCATCAAAGTAGATTTGCCTGATCCGGATGGCCCCATAATAGCCACAAATTCACCCTTATCAATAACAAAAGATACACCCTTTAAAACCGTGGTGGCTACTTCACCGCTTTGGTATGTTTTAATAATATCTTTACACTCAATCATAATGCTATTAAATGTCGACTAGCGAGGTCCGCCGCCGCCAAATTGAAATAAATTTTGTCCTCGACTACTGGAGTTAGTATTTGTACCAGCGCTATTAGAACTAACCGACCTCACTACTACCTGATCGCCTTCAGCTAAACCACTGGTCACTTCGGTCATAGAATCGTTAGCTAAACCAATCTCTACTGTCTGCTGACGCAATGGGTTCTTTAGAATTACGCCACTACTGTTATCTTGAACAGCCACTGATTCACTTGGCATTTCTATATAATGGGCATTACCAGAGGATTTGATAGCAGAGTTGGCTACCAACAAAACGTCTTGTCTGATATCAGTAATAATAGACACATTGGCGCTCATGCCAGGCTTGACCCTATCATCCTGGGTATCAAAAACGATTTTAACATTATAGGTCACTACACCCTGGCTGACTGTCCCTAGAGCATCTATTTCTCCTACCTCGCCAGTAATACTTAAGTCGGATATGGCATCAAAGGTGAGGGTGGCTTTCTGCCCAACCTTAACTTTGGCAGCATCGACTTCATTTAAAGAAACCTCCGCTATCTTCTGTTTGGTAATTAAGGTGAAGGTGGCCGTACCTGATGAAACTGCATCGCCCTTTTTAACATCTACTTGCGCAATCACACCATCAAAAGGAGCACGGATTGTATAATCAATTAATTTTTCTCGGGCATCGGCCAAAGTATTAACTCTTTGCTGTATAGATAGTTGCTGTGACTTCAAATCCAAGGCATCAACCGGTTCTTTAAGCTTAGCAAGTGACTGAGTTTTTTCTTCAATACTGCGATCAGCTGATACAATCGCTTGTTTATCGTTTTGAATAGTATTTTTTACTGACAACAGATTAGACAAACTAGAATTAGTTTTGCTGGTATAAGAACTGAGGTTAGTCAGATGGATGTCAGCTGTAGCCGATGGTCTAAGACTGTTGTTGTTAAGTGTGTCTTTATAAAACTGTATTAGGTTGCTAGCACTCTTCACGGCTTCGGCAATGCTTTTGGTGGTATCATAAGATTCATTAATTAGGGCCTCGATAGTAGCGGAGTCTGAAAAACGATTAACCGCCTTATAATCAATAAAATTCTGCTCATACCTAGTTTTAGCGGCTTGATACTTGCTATTGGTATCATCGCGATAAGTAATAGCTTGCATATCAAACTGTTTAGCGCTATCAGCATAATAATCAAGATTGGCTTGGCCAGCATTAAGGGTATTTAAAAACAACAGGTCATTTAAACCCGACATAATATTAGGCAAGTCCAGAAAAACATTGGTGACGGCATTAAAACCGTCTTCATAAGCCTTGCCCAAATCATCTTGCGCACTCTGTTTTGATTCTTGGGCTTGAGTTAGAGAATTTTCTGCTTGCAAAATTGACAAAGCATCAGTCGGCTCCTCCAGTTTGGCTAAAGATATTTTGGCACTCTCTAGATTAGCCTGAGCATCTCGCACAGTCTTATAGGCATCACTAGCATTGATTTGCGCCAAGACGCTGCCGGCTTTTACTTCTTGTCCAACAGTAGCCGCTACACTTAACAAATCGCCTGAGGCCTTGGGCTTAATCTCAACTTGATTGGAGGCTGATATTTGACCTGTGCCAGAGATAGAGTTTATTAAAGTTCCCTTGGACACAGTAGCCAAAACATAACGCGTCTCTACCGCTTTTCCCTTAAATGTCTTCCAGCCCCAATAAGACCCACCGGCCAGAAGAATGATAATGATAAATGAGACGAACTTGTGGTTGACAAAAAACTTAAAAATTTTCTTAGGCATAAATATATAAATAATATTCAAAAACTAACAAAATGCAACATTATACTGCCTCATATTATATATAATACGCCCAAAAGTAGCAATTTATTTCAAAAAACCGCCCCCGCGAATGCGGGGACGGCAGGAGGTGAGCAAAATGAAATTATTCAGTTGTTTGTGTAGCGTTTAATGGAGCATTAATTGAGTGGCCCATGCCTCGTCCACCCATATGACCCATAGGGCCAAACATGCCTAATTCATCAAAAATTATTTTGGCTTCATTGACCTTGCCATCTTGCATCAGTTGATGGGCTTGAGTTAATTTGTTAAAAGTGTCTTGATTAATTTTTGCTTCAAGATCACTAGCCCGCTGACGCATATCAGCTACTTGAGCCGTCATATCTGCAGCCCAAGCGCTATAATCATTATTGATGATGGCCTGTTGCACCTTTGGACGATTATCAGTATTAGCTTCGCCTCGTGGACCGCCCATACCTAGCC
>JAHFJB010000077.1 GCA_023246135.1 Candidatus Parcubacteria bacterium | reverse complement strand
AAAACTATTTTAAGCAAGCCGTTTTCAAAAGTGGCTTGAGCACTATCTGACTGGACTGAAGCTGGCAAAAGCACTGAACGGTTAAATGAACCAGCCCTGACTTCTTTGCGGTAATAATTTTTTTCCTCAATTTCGCTAGTGCTCTCACGCCGACCTTCAATAGTTAGCACATCTTCATGTACATTGATGGCCACATCATCTGGCTTAATGCCCGCCAAAGTGGCCTCGACCACGATATTGTCATCTTCTTCATAAATATCAATGGCTGGTATAAAATTACTGAGACCCTTTTCCAAAGATTCAAAGGTATCTAGAAATGGTGTCCATGGTATAAGTGACATATATTTATTTCCTTTCCTGTCCTGCCCAAACCGCGTTGTTGGCTTAAGCTAGGTCTTTATAATTTTTTATTTATTATTTATAATCACCATAGCCGGTCTTATCACCGCCTCTTTCATCTGATAGCCAGCTAATTTTTCTTCTACAATCACTTGGTCTGCTTGTGCCTCATCACTCACTTGACCAACTGACTCATGAATATAAGGATCAAAGGGCTCACCAATAGTCTTAATCTTAGTGACACTGTGATCTGACAAAAATGTCTCCCATAGCTTCAAAATATGTTCCAAACCAACTGCCCATGATGATTGCTTTTGATCTTCAGGTATGTGGTTTAAAGCAACCTTATAATTATCAAAAATGGGTAAAAGTTCAAAAATACAAGTACTGGTTGTAAAATCAGACAAGCTGGCTAATCTCTTATCAGTGTCCTTTTGCAAATTTTGATAATCAGCTAAGGCTTTTTGCCAGCCAACCAAATTGTCCATGGCCGCTTGCTTATATTCTTCTGATTTATCTCGTTTTTTATCTTTATTATCTTGGTAGTGATGTTTTGATTCTGACATGATCTTTATCTGCTTATATTAACTACTTCTTCTAAGAGCCCTAAGACTCTATTATAATCCATACGCATTGGCCCCAAGATGCCTAGAATGGCACCATTCGTTGCCAAAGGGGTAATAGCTACCGAACAATGGTCGCTAAAAGGATTGTCTTGACCCAATAAAACTTCTGGACCTTTGATGCGAGGATAAATATTGCTAACAGCTTTTTCCAAAGAATCAACTACTTGGCTCATAGACAAAACCATACGATAATCTTCAAACTCTGGCTGGGAAAATAAATTGAACAAACCAGTAAAATATAAATTATTTGGTGACAGGCCGACAATAGTGGCTAGATTAGTTTTAGCGACCAGGAGCTTAGCTAAATCTCGGATGTCTTGGCTATAAGCAATAGCCAATTCCTCTTTTTCTTTTTGATTAGGAGTTTTGACAGACAGAAGATTATCTAGATAAAAACGATAACCAGTCATGGTTGGTATGCGGCCAGCTGAAGTATGTGGCTGAGTAATATAGCCGGCTTCTTCCAACTCAAACATGTCGTTTCTGATAGTAGCTGAAGAAACCAAAAACTTATTGCCTTCTGACAAAGACTGCGACCCAACTGGCCGAGCAGTTTTTGTATAAATTTCTACAATTTCTTTTAACAACTTTTGACTACGCTCATTCATGCAGATATTATAAAGCAATTAGCACTCCTAGTCAAGGAGTGCTAACTAATTATTTTACAATAACCAATATTTTATCTAAAATTAGCCAAAAATCACTCTTTGCGTAAAGCTACAATCGGGTCTAAATCGGCCGCTCTTTTGGCTGGATACAGGCCAAAAATCAAACCAACCGCAATAGAAAAAGACAAGGCCAACACAATGCCTATCGGCGAAATAGCTAGCGACCAATCTAGATTATAATAATTAGCTATTAGATATATCAAATAGATGAGCACCAAACCAAAGATAATACCAAAGACACCGCCCAAAAAAGTAATAAGAATTGCTTCAGTCAAAAACTGTTGCATAATACTATGCTTCTGCGCGCCAACTGATTTCCTCAGTCCGATTTCAAAAGTCCGCTCAGCGACTGTAGCATACATAATATTCATAATACCCACGCCACCAACAATCAAAGACACTGCCGCCAAAGCAATCAATAGTAAGGTAACACCACCAATGACGGTATCCATCATCTTTTGAGCATCGGCCATAGAAGAAACCTCAAAATCATCTTTATTCGGATCACTGATATCATGTCGTTCCCTCAAAACACTGCGAATAGCATCGGATGTTTCATCAATTTTACTGGCGTCAGCCACTTGTGAAGTGATAGATCCGACATAATCAACTCCTAAAATTAATTTTTGAGTAGTCTGCAGTGGTATATAAGCTAACTCATCCATGTTAAAGAAAAAAACTGTGCCTCGTGGCTTCATAACGCCAATAACTTTATAATTAGCGTTCTTCACCTTAACATTTTGGCCAACCGCCGGACTGCTACCGAACAAATCATTTTTTACCTCTTGCCCTAAAATTATTACTTTAGCCAGACTATTGTCCTCCTCATCCGTAAAAAACCTGCCCTCCCCTATCTCTGAACTATCAATATTTATAAAATCAGCGGTAACGCCATAGATTAAGCTGCGCTTAATCTCTCCTTGCCAAGACAAAAGTTCTTGGGCAGTAATAGCCGAATAGGCCCGGCTAACATTGGGCAGTTTCAAGATTTCTTTGCGGTCGCTGTCTTTCATGGTGGTAATAACCACGCCTTGCGCTTGACTTATAGTCCCCCCACTAGTCTTTGGTACCCGTACTTCGGATTGGATAAAATCTGATCCAAAACTAGCGATCTGATCGTAAACTAATGCTTTAATACTATCACCAGCCGAAACAATCACTGTCACTGAGCTAATACCAATCATCACACCTAAAACCGTCAGGGCTGTTCTGATCCTGTTTTTTCTCAGAGTAGCTATAGAAATTCTTAAAACATCCCTGTATTTCATACGATTATTCGTGACGTAAAGCCTCAATAGGATTAAGTCCAGCCGCCTTTTTGGATGGATACCAGCCAAAAGCCAAGGCTACCAAAATTGTAAAAAATAGAGCCATTAATATAGCTATAAAAGACACGACAAAATCCCACTTATAACCCAATAAATTAGCCACGACGCTAACCAACAAAGAAACCATCACTCCGCTTAGTATCCCAATCACTCCGCCAGTCAAAGTCAAGGCTATGGTTTGTGTCAAGAAATGGCGGCTAATATCACTATTGGTTGCCCCAACTGCTTTGCGCAAACCAATCTCTTTGGTGCTCTCAGTTACTGATACCAACATAATATTCATGATACCAATACCACCAACCAACAAAGAGATAGCCGCTACTAAACCCAGAAAATAATTAAGAGCTGTGGTCACACTATTTAAGGTGTCTAATGCCGCGGCTGAAGAACGGACTGTAAAGTCATCGTCTTTGGAATCGCTGATATTATGCTGATCTCTTAAAACACTCTTTATGGCTTCAATGGCATAATCAACATTGGTACCGGGAGCTATTTTGGCTCGGATAAAACTCAAATGATTGATACCTAGCATCAATTTTTGGGCAGATAGTATAGGGATAAAGATTTGGTCATCTTGATTTTGAAAAGCCACAGTGCCTCGCTCTTTCATAACACCAATGACTCGAAACGGCTCCTTGTTGATTTTAATAGTTTCGCCCACTGGGTTAGTAGTGCCATTAAACAAGTCTTCAACTACGTGAGT
>JAHFJB010000076.1 GCA_023246135.1 Candidatus Parcubacteria bacterium | reverse complement strand
TAATGAAAATATAGATTATAGTATTGTAAATACTAATACAAATTATCTTAGAAATATTCCTTCTATAGTCTGGGTAGTAAAGGGAGATGTTATTGTAAGCCCTAATGTCGAGAAGATAGCTGGTACCTTTATTGTTTTGGGCAATGATTCGGCTAGTTGTGATTTAAATCCTGATCCAGACCAGCATTGCGGTCAATTTGTATCTTGCCTTGATAATAATCTAGCGGATTCTATAACTTGCGGAACTAATACTCTGACAGTGTCGGGCAATGTTTTGGCTCGTTATTTCAAATTATCTAGGACTTATTACAATACGAACGCTGATTTTCCATCTGAGCAGTTTGTCAATGATGGTCGCTTGCAAGCCAACCCGCCACCTGGTTTCGTAGACTTCAGCAAACTTGTCCCCAGGTTTAGTGAAATACCAAATTAAAAATCCTTGGTCAAGTAAGTTAAAATATGTTATAATAAACATTGACTACCGGACAAAATTAATATAAAGATATAGTAATTTATGAAGTTATTTTCTAGCGCAACTAGTTATTTAGGAGTAGATATTGGCACTTCCAGTATTAAGTTGGTCGAGCTTGAAAATTATAAGAATCAGGCCAGGCTCAAGACCTATGGCTATGCCGATGTGTCTATCAATATTTTGTCTAGTGCCATTGAAAAAAATAATCAATCCATCGCTGATTATATTAACCAGATTGCTAATCGCGCTCACATCCAAACGCGGCAAGTAGTAGCGGCTTTGCCTACTTTTTCAGTTTTTAATTTTATTATCAATTTGCCGGCTATGCCCAAAAAAGATTTGGATGCAGCCATTAAGTGGGAGGCTAAAAAATTTATTCCCGTGCCTCTTGAAGAGATGATTTTAGATTGGAAAATACTTGGCAACAAAAAGGTAAAACTAGCAACCAAAGCAGTCGCAGATAACAAAGGATTAGATAAAGTGATGAATCCTGCGTCTAAAGATGAGAGTACATTTCAAGATTTAAAAGATTCTACAGAGGCTCTAGCGAAGGGGGCGGTGCAGGATAAGGATCAGTTTAATTACGAAAAGGCGCCAATCAAATCTGATAATTATCGCATTTTACTTACGGCTGCTCCTAAAAATTTAGTGGCTCGCTATATTGATATTTTTAAAAGGGCTAAATTTAATCTGCTGAGTCTAGAGACCGAGGCCTTTGCTCTATCCCGTTCGCTCTTGGGCAACGATATGTCAACCGTGATGATTATAGATATTGGTTCTACTAATGCTGATATTTGTGTAATTGAAGAGGGAGTGCCGGTCTTAAATCGTGGCATTGATACGGGTGGTGAGTTTATTACTAAGACTATTATGAATAGCCTTAATGTCAACAAAGATAGGGCTGAACAATTTAAGCGAGATTTTGGTTTGTCCACGGCTGGTGATCGCAATGTACCAGAAGTTATCCAAAAATCTTTGAATTCCATTATCAATGAAATTAAATTTGTTTTTGAGTTGTACCAACGCCAAGGCAGTAATAGTATTGATAAAATTATCTTGACAGGTGGTAGTTCATTTTTGCCAAACTTGCCTAAATATTTGTCAGATTTGCTTAATATGCAGGTTATTATTGGTGATCCTTGGGATAGGATTATTTATCCTATGGATATTAAACCAATTTTGCAAGAGATTGGACCGCGGATGTCGGTAAGCATTGGCTTGGCTATGCGTGACATTTAAAAAAAATGGCGATTGATAAAAAAAATATAAATTTGATGCCAGAGGATTTGCGGATAAAAGAATCCGAAGTGCTTGCCAAAAAGCAGGATAATTTTCAAATTGATTTGATCGTCCCAGGTGATCAAGCTAAAACCAAAAGTTTACAATCTGGCCAATCTTGGTGGCAAAAAATGCTCGAGTCTTTTAAAAGGCCGCCGCATTTTATAGAACCTATCAAGACTCCGCACGACAAAAAACCAGATAAACCAGACATGCATAAAAAAGATTTTGATATAAAATTTGATAAACCAAAAGAATTTAAAGCACCCAAAGTAGAGGAAGTCTATCACAAGGCTATCAAAGAGACTCCGCCAGTTGCCAAAGTTGTGTCGCTGTCAGACGATAATAACCAATTTTTTGTTAAAGGTTTGTCAGAGGAAAGAAAGGAAGAAAGGAAAAATGACCAGCCAGATGAGATGACTAATAACCCCGCCCAGAAAGAAGTAGTTGATATTTTTAATGAACCTCTCAAAGATATAATCACAGCGCCTGCTTCAGTTGAACCAATACCAACCAAACCTGTGGAGTTAGTAACACCGCCCCCAGCCGTGACTACGCCAGCACCCGAGCACCTTAAGAAAAATGATTTTTTTATACCAAAGTCAGTGGTTGAGCAGCCGCCTGCCAAAGAGCTTGCGCCTAAGGTGGTTAAACCAGTCAAAGAAAGCAAATTTCATCAGCCAATTGCTGGGCTAGGCAATCGTTTTATTAATAATGGTGGTGGTGTTGATTTGATACCAATGGCGGTTAAGACCAGAAGTTGGCGTCAAATCACTATGCTTTTGATTTTGGGTGTGGTTGGCTCGGCCTTAGTGGTGGGCATATTTTATGGAGCCTTGTTTGTCCAGGGTAGAAATATAGCTAACCAAGAAGCGGCCAAAGCATCGCAGATTTCTGATTTGGAAAAGCAAATTCTAGATTATGAAGAGTTAAATAAGAGTATCCAGAATTTGGGTTCAAATATTATTCTCGTCCATGACGTTTTGAATAAGCATATTTATTGGACCAACTTTTTTGCTTTGTTAGAAAAATATACCATAAAAGGTGTTTATTATAGGGGGCTGACAGCCGGCAATAACGGCGCTTTGACATTGCAAGCAGTTGGCAAAGATTATTATTCAGTGGCTAAACAGTTAAAGGTTTTAGACCAGGAATCAGCCAAAGAATTTGTTACTGGGGCCAGTGTTACCGGTGCCAAGGAAGCAAGTAATGGTGTAGAATTTGATATTACTTTGGTTTTGAATCCTAATTTGTTTTATTATGATAGTCAGCCTATTGGCAATGCTACTAGTAGTGTCACTAATTGATTGATTCTTATGAAGGAGAGGAAAGAAGTACAATTTGAACAGCCATCGGAGATATTGATTATAGTTAATCGCTATATTATGTTGTTTTTAGGCATTATAATTTTGGTAATATTGGTAACGGGTTATTGGTTTTTATTGAGGCCAAAAATTTCTGATATCCACTCTTTTGAAGCCCAAGTGTCGCAAACCCAAGAAAGAAAAATGCTTAATGAAGCTCTAGTTATCAAAATAAAAGCACTAGAGACAGAATATGATAATATCAAAGCTAATCGGCAAGACAATTTAGCGGCTTTGACTAAGATGATACCAGCTGATCCCAAAATTGCCGAACTGTTTGTAGCGGCCGATATGTTAGCTCAAGGTCGGGGATTCAAATTATTATCTATAGAGGTTAGTGAAAAAACTGACAGTGGTGTTGTAAATCAAGCACCAGCTGAAGATGTCAGTAATCCAGCCCTAGCGGCTACCAGCACCACTCCTATAGCTGTAGTGCCCATAAAATCAATGGTAGTACATATGACCATTATGAAATTAGATGAAGAAGAAATTTTGTCAGACGCTCAGAGCACTGGTAACGCCTATGATGATTTTAAAGCCTATCTGTCAGATGTAGAAAATAACATACGTTTAGCT
>JAHFJB010000075.1 GCA_023246135.1 Candidatus Parcubacteria bacterium | reverse complement strand
CAGCCGGTTATTCTGTTTTTACTTGTAAACTGGATCCGTATTTGAACATTGATCCCGGCACTATGAGCCCGTATCAGCATGGCGAGGTCTATGTCACTGATGACGGCACGGAAACTGATTTGGACTTGGGACATTATGAGCGGTTTATTGATGTTAATTTGACCAAAATGTCCAATCTGACCACTGGCCAGATTTATGAAAAAGTTTTAAAAGGGGAGCGCAGTGGCCTTTATCTAGGAAAGACTATTCAAATAGTGCCACATATTACTGATGAGATAAAAAAATATATTAAGCAGGCCGGCAGTGAATCACAGGCGGATATAGTCTTGATTGAGATTGGTGGTACAGTCGGCGATATTGAGGGTGAGCCGTACCTTGAAGCCGCTCGGCAATTTCATCATGAGATGGGCAGTGATAATGTTTTGTTTGTCCATTTGACACTTTTGCCATTTCTCAAGGCTTCAGGCGAACTAAAAACTAAGCCTACTCAGATGTCAGTCAGGGAATTGTTTCATCGTGGTATTCAGCCGGATATTATCTTGGCACGCTCTGATAAGCCGGTGACCAAGGAAGCTATAACCAAGATTGCTTTGTTTGCCGACATCAGTGAGCGTGATGTAATACCCGCCCCGACAGTCAGGACTATTTATGAAGTGCCGATAAATTTTGAAAATAAATACAAAATATCCGAGATTATTTTTGATAAATTAAAATTAGTAAAAAGAAAGACCAAGTTAGATGAATGGGAAAAATTGGTCAAAAATATAGTTACTAACCACAAAAAGAAATTGCCAATTGCTTTGGTGGGCAAATACAATGAAAATTACGATGCTTATCTGAGTGTGGTGGAGGCCTTAAAATCCGCTTGTTATTACAGTAATGTGGCTCTAGATTTGGTTTGGGTCAATGCCATAAAATTGGAAAAAAACGACGCTAGTGAAAAGGCTAAACTTAGTAAAGTAGTGGGTATTGTGGTACCGGGCGGTTTTGGTCACCGAGGCATTGAAGGCAAAATAATGGCTGCCAAATATGCTCGGGAGCATAAGAAACCCTATCTAGGCTTGTGCTTGGGCATGCAAGTAGCTACCATTGAGTTTGCTAGACATGTTCTCAAAAATGAGGATGTCAATTCTACGGAGTTTGACCCTAAGACTGCCAATCCAGTGATTCATATTTTGCCTGGTCACAATGAAGAAGAGGAAAAAGGTGGGACACTTCGCTTGGGAGCCTATCCTTGCATTTTGGACAAAGCATCTATTAGCTACAAAGCCTATGGTACTAGCAAAATTTCGGAAAGGCACCGCCATCGCTATGAATTTAATATGGATTATAAAGAAGCATTAGAAAAAGCTGGTATGCGCTTAGCCGGCTTGTCGCCTGATAAAAGATTGTTAGAAATAATTGAATTAAAAGATTATCCATTTTTTGTAGCTTCTCAATTTCATCCTGAATTTAAATCTCGGCCATTTCGCGCTCATCCTTTATTTCGTGATTTTATTAAAGCGAGTTTAAAATAAATAAGATATTGTCAAAAAATATTATCAAGCGCCGCCCCCGCGAATGCGGGGGCGGCGCTGTTGCTTATTTTTTGCTTTTTATATAAGAAAAGTAGTATAATATAAGATAATATTATTAATTTATAAACATATGGAAGAAATGAATTTAAACACTCATAAATTCCACTCTTGGAAAAGCCCTAAACCAATCATTATGTTGGTGGCTTTGGTACTGGTAGCGGGAATAGTAGTTGTATCTATTTTGCGTGATCGTATTGTCAGCCAACAGCAATGGCAAGTATCGGTAGTAGGTCGAGGTGAAGTAACTTATACGCCAGATATAGCCAAAGTGACAATTGGTGTGCAGGTGGAAAAAGTATTTAGTGCTGAAGCAGCCTTGAATCAACTCAATCAAACCGTGGACAAAGTCTTGGCCGCTGTGGCTAAAGAGGGTATTGATAAAGCTGATATTCAAACCCAGAGTTATAATTTGTATCCACAGTACAACTATGTAGATAGTATTTCACAATTAGCTGGCTATGGCGCTAATCAGCAATTAGTTATCACAGTCAAGAATTTAACACCAGAAGCCAATATAATTGGCAAGGTAATAGGCGTAGCTACGCAAGCTGGTGCTAATCAGGTAAACAGTATTACTTTTGAATCTTCCAAGATTGATCAGTATAAGCAAGAGGCTCGTCTTAAGGCTATAAATGACGCTCGGGATAAAGCTAGCGCTTTGTCTCAAGCCGCTGGTGTAAAATTAGGAAAAGTAGTTGGCTGGTGGGAAAATTTTGTGCAAGGGCCAGATACCAATTATTATGATGGCAAGGGCGGAGTTGGCATGGGCGCTGGAGCGGCCGCTCCCACTGCTCAAGTACCAGTTGGTACTCCTAAGTTAATAGTAGAGATGAATTTAAATTACCAAGTAAAGTAAAAGAAGATATTATAAACGCGCCCCCGCAATGCAGGGGCGCGTTTAGGATTGCGATATTCACCTAGCTCAGGGATCCTTAGCCTACACCCTGCTCAGGATGTTTTTTGACTGAGGTTATTTTTTCTAGAATAAAAAAATGGTGATAAGGAGAAGCAAAGGCAATATAATCATTATTTATTTTTAAACCGGTCTCAGTAATGGCTTGCTTGATTGTTTTGAGATTATAATCAGCTTTACCTATTTCCCAATAGTGTTGTCCGTTAAATACATGTTTAATCGGCCAAAGATTGAATTTATATTGAAATCTGAGTTTACCCAAAAGTGGCAATCTAATCTCAAGGGAAAAATGTCTGCCCCAATGCGGTAAGCTAATTATAATCGATTGTTTACTGACTCTTTTTAGTTCATTTAGCGATTGGCCGAATTTTTCAAAAGGTAAATGTTCCAGCACTTCAAATGCACAGACTAGGTCAAAAGAATTGTCGGAGATATTTTTCATATCATCCACACTACCGACAATATCCGGTTGCAGGTCTTGGGCTATATCTAAATTGGAGTATTTTATAGCAGTATTATTTTTTAGATAACTAGCTAGCACTTTGTCACCAACGCCTATTTCCAAAACTGAGTCCGGTTTGAGTGCTAAGATTTCTTTGATTTGGTGCCAATAGCTTGACCAACGTTCAATGACACAATATTTATCAAAAGTATAGGTATCTCTATTGACTTGTTGTTCAGCCATAAATTTTTATAATTGTTAGAAAAATTTATTTTTTAGCTTGGTCTTCATTGGTCATCTAAAGCTTAGCACCAAATTTTGTAAAGATAAAGTATTTTTTTTAAAAAAATAAAAACACCCAATTAGAGCTGAGGTTTTTTTGTTTACTATTTTATGGAATGGCTCGGGGGCTAGGGCTCGAACCTAGATTGCCAGGGCCAGAACCTGGTGTCCTACCATTAGACGATCCCCGAATGTTTTTAATTTATAGCCGTGTCATCTCCGCGTAGCGTAGGTAACGTGGCTCTTGCTTTTTCAAAAACAGAATAATAATAGTATTTTATATGTGTTTAGTCAATGATTGTAAATAAAGAGAGAGGCCCGCGGAACGCGTGGGATTGCGTCGCAAACGGACCTCTCGTTGTCAATCACCCCCTAGCGGGGGCTAATCCCAGGGGTGGAACCAGTCGTCCCAGGCGATCGCGATTTCGCACGCGAAGTTCAGCGTGGGGTTGGTGTAGTGGCTGATGGCCGCCATCC
>JAHFJB010000074.1 GCA_023246135.1 Candidatus Parcubacteria bacterium | reverse complement strand
CTAAATAAGTCTGGTCATCAGAAAACTCTTTGCCCACGTCAACAAAATCCCGCCCACTTTCTAAGGCAGTATAAGCTGCCTGGGCTTTCTGGGCGCTCGCTTCATCTTTATAATTTTCTAGTAAACTCTGATAAACTTTTGCCTCCAAAATATAAGGTTTAATAATCAGGCTCTCATATCTATCAAAAGGCAAATTATATTCTTTGGCAGTAATATCTTTGACATAATCAACTCCGCCGATATTGTCTAAGTGTTCCTTGATCTCAGTCTCAGTCACTACTATTTTTTTTGCCTTGGCCATCTTTGCAAGCCAAGCTTCCTTGACCAGTTTGTCCCAAACCAATTTGTCTATTTCAGCTGGCTTCAAATCACCAAAACCAGCATCAAACTGTTCGCTATTTTTATCCTGATTAGAATTTTTGGCAATGTATTTATCTAACAAACTTTTATTTTCTAGATAATCAGCTAAATAAACATTAAGCTGGCCATTATTGGTTTTGACTGTGCCAGCTTTAAGATGATAAAGATTAGCAATGGATAAAGTTAGAGTCGGGCTGAGCTTACGAGCATAAACCAAGCTCACCAGTACCCATTGCGATAACACTAGCACCACTAATAAAACACCAACTATTACCCCCCATTTTATTCTTTTAGTCATAGGATTACTGAAAAAAATAATTATACCATTTAATAATATTGGGCATATTATCTGCCTCAACTATTGCGTCATCTGTTTTGTCACCGCTGACTAAGTTAATCTGCTTTTCTCCGGCTTTGAGCAAATTAAGCTTGGTCCTAGCTTGTTTTTCAATATATTCGTCGGTCTTTAAATAAGCAATAAGCTTGTCCATTTTCTCTGTCTTACTACTTAGAGAATCAAGCTGAGCTTCCAAATGCTTGATTTCTTGATTTATCTCATACCGTAAAATAATTTCTTTGGTAACTTTGACAAAAGATAAAATAAGTAAAATCAGCAAAAAAAAGGAAAATAAATTAGAATTCCAAATACGACTACGCCAACTAAGACTCACCCTAGGACGGCTACTACTAGCCCCTGATGGTGGCAAGACTTTACTAGGACGATACAAATATTTCATTAAATATTTTTAATTAGACTACCACAATTATAACACAAAGCTCTATTTTTTCCAAAATTTTTTTGCTTAGTTTCCAAAAAAGTATTATAATAGTATATAGATTGAATTGCCCTATGGCTACCAATAAAATAAAAACAAAAAAATTAGAGTGGATACATATCGAGAGGCCAGCCACTGAAGAAATAACCCAGCTCAAAAAAGACTTTGATTTCCATCCTCTAGATTTGGAAGATTGCCTCAACTCTGTCCAGAGACCGCAAATTAGTGAATACTCCCACTATGTCTTTTTTATTTTAACTTTCCCCGTCTATAACCGCAAAACCAGAGAAATAGAAGCTAGCGAAGTAGATTTTTTTATTGGCTCTCAATATCTAGTGACCATCAGCGATGGCGGTATTGAGACAGTCAAAAACTTTTTTAACGAAGTCAAAAATAACGACTACGCCCAGGAAAGATACATGCAAGCTTCCCATCCAGTATTTATACTCTACGAAATCCTCCATCGCCTGCAAAATTATACTTTCCCCATGCTGGATCATGTGACTCAAGATATAACTGATATTGAAAAGAAAATTTTTCAGGGTCATGAAAAAAAATTGGTCGGAGAAATCCTCCAAATCAAACGAAACATTTTTGATTTTAGACGCATCATGCAAGCCCACAAAAATATCATCAAAAAATTGATGGGCACTCATACCAAATTTTTTATGCCCGACAAAACCGATATTTATTTTTCCAACATACTAGACAGAACCAAAGATATCTGGGACATACTAGAAACTCAAAAAGAAAATATCACAGCTTTCCAAGAAACCAACGAATCACTCATTTCTTACAGGCTAAATGAGACCATGAAAACCTTGACGACTGTCTATGTTATCATAGCCCCAGCCGCCTTAGTGGCAGCTATCTTTAGCACCAATGCCCGACATATGCCAATTATCGGACAAGGTGCTGACTTTTACTTAATATTGAGCCTTATACTTTTGGTTATTATATTCTTTGTCTTTTACTTCCGCAGAAAAAAATTACTCTGATTTGAAATAATTCTATTTTTTTGCTATAAATAACCCGTCCCGCCAATGCGAAACGGGATTTTATATAATATATGGACAATTTCTGGCAAAAACTAAAAAAACCCATACTTAGCACCACGCCCATGGCTGGCATTACTGATTCGGCCTGGCGGCAAATATGCAAAGAGTGGGGAGCTGATGTAGTGCACACTGAATTTGTATCAGTTGACGCTCTGTATTATGATAGCAAAAAAAGCCTACGGCTCTTGGAATACAAAGCCAGTGAACAACCAGTGGTAGTGCAAATATTTGGCAAACGAGCCGAGTTGTATCCTAAAGCTGCCCAAGTAGTAGCAGCAACTGGCGTAGCCGGCTTGGATATAAACTTTGGCTGTCCGGCCAGAAAAGTAGCTGGCCATGGTGGCGGTATATGCCTTTTGCGGGATATAGCAACTGTCCGAAAAATTGTGGAAAACACTATCAACTCTGTAGATATTCCCGTGTCAATCAAAAGCCGCACTAGCCTTTACAAAATTCCCGGACAGGCCAATGGTGGCAGTATAACTGCTCTAGATTTAATTGATGCTTTGGCTGACCTACCCATAGCCGCTATGATTATTCATGGCCGCAGTTATGAAACACCCTTTACTGGGCCAGTGGACTTAGACATGCTCAAAGCCTGCAAAACCAAATTCAAAACCGGGCCATTTCTCATCAATGGGTCTTTTCAAACTATAGAATCAGTAATTGATGACCTGAAATACACCGGAGCTGACGGTATCGCCCTATCGCGTTCACTCTATGGCCGACCTTGGCTGTTTAAACAAATCAGAGATTATTTAAATACTGGACAGTATCAAGAAATTACTTGGCCAGAAATAAAAAAAACAGCCATTCTTCATGCCCATTTACTTTATGAAAACAGAGGTCCGAAAGGCTTTGAATGTATGCGCAAACACTTACTATTTTACGTCAAAGGCCGACCTGACGCTTCAGATTTACGAAAGGAATTAGTGGCTGTCAAAAACCCCAAAGATGTAGAAAAAATATTTAATAGACTATAATTTAGTAGGAACTTAAGGCGAGGCAATAGATGTCTCGCTTCTTAAAATCTCTTCTATTTTTTGTTCAAACTCTCTATAAGTAGCTTCCAATTGAACGACATCAGCATTATACAAATTTTCTTGGCCACCAGCTTCTTGCCACTCTTTTTTTAAAGTAGCGACCCAAGCTGATAATTCAGCCAATCTTTTGTTGGCTAAAGAACGATATAAATCTGCGGATGATGGTGGAGCAAATGATCGGCTAGTATCTAACATATTTTATAAACTTTTTATTTTAGCTAAAACCCGCTCAATTTCTTGAGCATCCTTGGCTTGACGTCGGCTAGTAATACTAGTATCTACCCGAACTTTAATAGCCGATACTTTTTGCCAAGCTTCTTGATAAGCAGTTTCAATCAAGTCTTTTTTGTTTACTTTTGTTTCCATAATAATGATAGTTTTGCGTCAGCCTCCGCCTTCGGCTGAGGCGGGCGCGTTGTCTGTATTATCTTATGCGGAAATTATAACATATTTTAAAATAAAAAAAGAGACCGCCGGGTGCTCGCAAGCGTTGCACGCTCGCAGAGCACCCGGACGGGTCCTGTGTA
>JAHFJB010000073.1 GCA_023246135.1 Candidatus Parcubacteria bacterium | reverse complement strand
TGATAAAGATTTGGTTTTACTAGTCGTCGGTGGGGGATATGACAGCCAAAATTGTCAGCAACTTAGCAAAGATTTGGATATTGATAAGCAGGTAATTTTTGTGGGCTCTTGTCAGGATAAGCTAAAATTGGCTCAGTATTATAATGTTGCTAGTTGTGTGGCTGTACCTTCTGATTATGAATCTTTTTCACTGGTAGCGATAGAAGCTATGGCTTGTGGTAAGCCACTAGTTGTAAGCGATTTAGCAGTATTTAAAAATAAAGTAGAAGGGGCAGTTTTTTTTGAGAGAGGGTCTGTGGAAAGCTTGGCCGAGACTTTGAAAAAAGTTTTATCACTTTCAGTTGTTGAGAAAAAAATAATTGGAGATTTGCAAATTGAAAAAGTCAAAAAAGAATTTTCTTGGCAAGGTCATATTGATAAGCTTGAAAATGTTTATAAAAAAATCGTCGTTTGCTAATTGTTTATTTAAAGTATGAGTGAATTTGATTACGAAAAATCTATTTGGGGATATGGAGACGCAAGTCTGAGATTGAGTTCGCCGACTAGCTTTCGGTTACGTCAAAGTTTACAAGCTTTATCTGGGTTGCCAGCTGGAGCCAAGGTTTTGGAGCTTGGTAGTGGCGCCGGACAATTTATTAGAGAAATAAAAAGAATTAGACCGGACTTAAATTGTTATGGTTGTGATATTAGTCAGCACGCTATAAATTTTGCCAAAAAAAGTAACGATGGTGTGATTTATGATTTGAGTGAAGAGAAGAGGGCTCCTTATGACAATAATGCTTTTGATGCGGTTTTGATTTATGATGTTTTGGAGCATGTGACAGACCCAGGATCAATAATAGCTGAAGTGCAGAGAATTTTGAAAGTTGGTGGTCGGTTCTATTCTTTTGTACCTTGTGAAGGCGACTCTTTATCTTTTTGGAATTTTTTACGAAAGTTTGATATCGGTACGGATCTGACCAAAAAATATGCTGGGCATATTAATCGTTTTAGTCGAAAAGAATTATTAAAATTAGTCGAGTCTTTTGGTTTTACCAAAGATAGAATTAGATATAGTGAACATGTTTTGGGGCAGTTGCTAGGTATTGCCTCGTTTTTTTCTATGGGTAAATTCGCGAAGAAAAATAATTTAGAACAAGTAAATAACGAGCAGTTTTTTTATGATTTGGATAAGAAGGGTGGGGGAGCCTTCAAACTTCTCAAAGATATTGTAAATAGTTTGGTAGCTATAGAGTCTATAGTTTTTTCTAGAATTCCTTCGCCAAATGTGCATTTAGTGGTTGTTAAAAAGTAAAACTTTAAATTTATAATGATTTTTTTGTGGCAAAGTGGCCGCTTAAGGCGACCACCCCTGCGGGGGTTGGTGATTGCCACTGCAAAAATCATTATAAATTTATTCTTAGTTAATTATGCGCGTTATTCACATCATCCCATCAGCTTTTGAGTATTTTGATGATATAAGGTCAGAAGTTTTTAAATTGATTGAAGGTCTTTATAAAATGGGCATAGAAACTGAAGCCTTCACTCTCCAATATGGTGGACCGACAAAAACAATTAAAAATCAGATAAAAGAAGCATCACCTTCGGTTCATAATTATATTAGTAGTACCGGTGCTAGTGGTTTGGTAGATAGTTTGGCTGACTTTGATATTGTGCATTTACACTGTCCATTTTTGGGAGCTGCTCGTCAGATTTTGAATTGGAAGAAATTACATCCAAAAACTCCGTTGGTCATTACTCTTCATAGAGATGTGGTTTGGACAGATTCTTTTAGTCTTTTTATAAAGTTGTATAACCATTACTATCTTCCAAAATTATTTAAGGTTGCCGATATTGTAGTTTGTCAAAATTTGGAAGAGCTGGCGAGTTTTAGAGGTTCAAGGTATCTTGATAAAAATAAAGATTTGGCTGTGATTGATGAGATAAAACTGAAGGGTGATTGGGTTGATCCTAAGTGGGATCCTCTTGAAGTGGTTGCGGCCAAGACCGCTTTGATATATAATACACTTGTCAGTTAAGTCATTGTAACTTATAATCATATGGGAAAATTTAATAAAGGCTTGTTTTTAGGCGGATTAGTCGGTGCGGCGCTTATGTGGCTCAACGCTACCCCCAAAGGCAAAGAAATGCGAGAGAAAATGATGGGGCAAGCTAATGATCTTTTTGATCAATTAAAAGAAAGCCTCAAAAAATTGGATGGCCCAACTAAAGAAATGTATGACGCCTTGGTTGAGCGAGCGGTAGAAGAATATGCGGCTAAAAAAGACATGGCTGTAGAGATGAAAAATCAGTTAGTCAGAGAGCTGAAGAAAAGATGGAAAGTGTTAGAAAAAGAGATGAAAAAATAGTTCAGAATTAAATTAAAAAAATCCTCCGCTTACACGGGGGATTTTTGTATATCTTCAATTGTTAGTTGTAGTTCTCGGTTGCCGTTCCATTGGTTAACGCTAATAGAAAATACCATATCAATCTTGTCTCCTGGTTTTAGGTTTTCTTTCCAGTCTTCAGAGAAACGTTTTTTATCACCTAGACCAAAGCCGATAGTTTTTTTCACCAAGTGAGAGTTATGTTTGACAGTAATGCGTAAATGTTTGCCGTCTTGTCCTACTGGGTCTATATTTATCATCGTGACGCCTCGCGCCACATATTTTGGTTCTTCGTTGCATTGACCGAAAGGTTCAAATTTTTCTAACAAGTCATATAGTTTCCAATTTACTTCATCCAGATCAACCTCGGCATCAATATTTATTTGTGGAGTCATGTCCACATCCATCGTTTGGGATCTAGCTTTTTCAGTTAATTTAGTTTTAAATTCTTCTAGAGTTTCTTTGTTTTTTAAAGTAAAACCGCAAGCTTGGGGATGGCCACCAAATTTCATAAAGACTTCCGGCATTTCTTGCATGGCTCGTATGAGATTAAACTCTTTGATGCTACGACCAGAACCGGTGATTTCTTCACCTTCGCCCATTACAATCGATGGTCGGTAATAATCATCTTTAATTTTTCCAGATATTAGTCCAAGGATTCCAGTTGGCCAACCTTTCCCGATTACAAACAATACTGGATTTTCAGTTTGCTTAGTTTCCTTGATTTGTTTTCTGGCTTCACTGACATATTGTTCGGTTAGTTTTTGTCTGTCAGAATTGTTTTTATTGAGTTGGGCAGCCAGATTTTCAGCCTCTATTTCATTATCTGCCATCAGCAAAGCATAAGCAAAGTTGGCATGATCCATGCGCCCGGCAGCATTGATGCGAGGAATAATCTGAAAACTCATAGTGTAGGCATCGTAAGCTCCGCGTTTTGGGTTTCCATTTTCATCTGCCACACCTGACATTATCAACAATTTTTTTAAGCCAATATTTTTTGTTTTATTGATTACTGTCAGTCCGTATCTAGTCAGAGTGCGTGATTCTCCAAGGAGAGGCACCATATCGCCAATAGAAGCAATAGCTACTAAATCAAGCATCCATTTTTCAAAACCCTCAAAGGTTTGTCCATCTGGTAACACAGCGTTGGTGCGGGCGTATTTTTTAATCAAAGCTTGGACTAGTTTAAATCCGACAGCTGCGCCACAGAGTCCTTTGTCAGGGTAAGGTTCGCCAGGTACAAGGGGATGAATGATAGCGTCGGCCGGTGGTTTTTGACTTGGGACGACGTGGTGATCGGTAATAATTACTTGCATGCCCTTTTCTTTTGCCAAAACTACTTCATTATAGTTGCTAATACCGCAATCGCAAGTGATGATCAGGTTTGTACCTTGGCTATGAAGCAACTCAACTGTTTTTAGGTTTA
>JAHFJB010000072.1 GCA_023246135.1 Candidatus Parcubacteria bacterium | reverse complement strand
ACCTGAGCCCACAAAACCAGTGACATTAGGCGTATTTCTGACTACATACCAAGAAGCATCAGTTACAATCATATTAACCAAAACATAGCCAGGGAAAATCTTTTCTTTGACTGTCTTGCGTTTGCCATTTTTAATTTTGATCTTAGTTTCAGTCGGAATCAAAACATCAAAAATCTTGTCCTCCATATCCATGGATTCGATTCTTTGTTTGAGATTACGCGACACGTTCTCTTCATAGCCCGAATAAGTATGAAGCACATACCAGCGTCGGCCTTGTTGTCCGGTTTGTTTGGGCATATATTTATTCCTAAATTATTTGATTATTGCTAGTTCCAAGGCTTTGACCAAAATCAAGTCCACCGCACCTAAAAAAAGCGCTACGGCCACTGATACGCCAATAACTATCAAGGTATGATTAGTGGTTACTTCTCGAGATGGCCAAACTACTTTGGCCAATTCTTCCCTTACTCCTTGGAGATAAGCTGTTATTTTATTCATAGGTCCAAAATCAAGTTTTTTAAAACAGCGTCTAGAAGCTGTTTATAACGGCATAACTATATCATAAAAAAATACTTTTGGCAATAGCTGATGACAAAATTCAGATAAAAATAAAAGATTTACCTAATATTAGCCAAAATATCTATTTTTTTAGATATATTAACCAATTATCTTTCTGATATATTTTTTGCCAATACTTCTCATCAATGAGCTTTTTCGGCAAATACAAGACTTGCTCGCGTCCACCATTGGGATAATTGTCCAGCCATAAATACAAAGGATAGGCATCGGTCCGACTATTAGATGGCCCATCATAAAATAACAAGGTATCAATGGAGCGCGGCTCGCCACCATTTATCTTCTCAATAAAATCTTCTGGCGTTTGTGCCTCAACCAAGTCTTCCAAATACTTTAAGCGCTGGCTATAGCGTACAGCATGATGACTAAAATGAATATTGTTGGCTATATAATAAGACAAAGGTATATAGACACTGAGCTCTGGCGACCCGCTAGACAGCCAAGTGCGCGCCTGATAATCAGGCACTGTGCTCTTGATGTTATGAGCTAAGTTGATAGTAGCCGTTGGCGCTTGCAAAGATTTTTCTATTATACCCAACACCCCCTGATTATCCAAAAAATTAATCAGCGGAAACAGTGGTAGACAAATAAGACAAAACATTAGAATTGCTAACTTACCTTGGCGTTTAGCGCGGTCCTTAATATAATGATTATAAAAATAAATCAAACCGTAGGATAGGCCCACAGACATGGCGGCTGTGCCTAAAAATAAAAATGGTTTGGAAGCTTGCCAAGGACGGCCAAGAGTTAAAAAATATAGCAGGCTACTCAACTGATATCCGTAACACAACGCCAGAGTGAGCAGGCTAGCTTTGACAATATCTTTTTTGTAAAAAATAACCAGCGATACAAGTCCAGCTAAGAGCCACAAAGCGCGCCAGTCCAAATTGCGATAAGGCAAAAATGTAAAGAAATCACCGGGCACAAAAAATATTGCCTGCCAATTTTCCCAGCCATATTTAAAATAAGACCAGGCTAGAGGTACTATAAAAGGTAATGACAAAATTAAAATTATTAGGGCCACTATAAATAATTTCTGGAAAACCTCACGACGCTGAGAACCTGATAGCCATAAAATAATTAGAACCGGAATTAGTATCAACCACCAAAAATAATAAAGTAGAAACAGCAAGCCACCGCCAATACCTAAATACCAATAATAACGCTTTGACCAGCCCTGATAATTTATAAATTTGACAAACCAAATCAGCCAGATCATTAGGCCTAAAGCTGCCAGAATCTCGTATGGCTTGAATACCACTGCATCAAAATCCAGAAGTAAAAAATAAACAATTGGCAAAATAAGCCAATACCAAGGTGAGCTAGTGATAATGTCATCATCTTTGGCTGCTTGAGGTGCCTTGTGCCAAAATGATTTTTGCAAATAATAAGTGCCAACAAACCACAAAATAATTGTGCCAATCACTCCGCCCTTGTGGGCCACAATAGCACTGTCCGTGAAGAATTTGGCTAGTATACCAGTCACCCAAAAGTAAAGCGGCGGATAAAAATTGGGCAGCCAATCATAATAAAAATCGTGCCACATATTTCCGCCAATAACTTTTTGTAAAAAAGCTGTAATAAACAACTCATCACCAACTGTGCCCCACAACATCCGCTGAAGTGGCCAAGCCAAAATAATATAAAAAGTAATAATAGCTATGGTAGTCAGCCATAAATATACAGTTGGTCTTTGTTTCTTCCTGAATATCAAAAATAATAAAATAGCTACATAAGCAAAAACCAAAACCTTGCTTAAGGCCAAAATCTGTAAAGTGGCGAGACTAATCTCGGTAGACATTTATTTAGGGTCTATTTTATAGTAGCTTGTCTGTCCTCTATCTTGGTTTTATCGGGCTGGCAAGTGCCGCTAGCCTGCTTAAAGACTCCGTAGCTAATAGTGCTATCATCAGTCCAAGAAACTTCATAAGCACCAGACATAGCGCCACATCCCTTATTAAAAGTCTCACTGCCTTTTAAAGTCACAAGCTTACTAGCACTATCTTGGGCTAAGTCAAAAATATATAGTTCTTGATCTAAGCCTTCATTTTTGGCATCCTTAACAGAGCTATCAGGAACATAGGCTACTTTGTTTTTATCTGGCGAAGCGACTACAGCGCCCCAACTAGTAAATACAGCATTGATGTTGTCTAATGATTTGAACTGCTTGCCAGATACATCATAGGTATATATTTTGCCTTGGGCATTATCAGTCTCTGGATTGCAGGTCCTCATATACAAAGTAGTGGCTTTATCAGGAAAAGATAGCTCACAAACAGTATTACCTATTTGACTAACAGAGCTCTCAATAATAGTCTCTTGGCTACCATCCTCAAAAGTCTTAACTAGCTTTGAATCTGCGCCTTTGTCAGATTGAAAAGTCTCAATAGTATATTTATAATCTTGTTTGGCTTTAAGATTGGCTTCCAAATCGCTAACTTTTTGTGCTAAATCATTAATTTCTTTTTGAGCTTCTACTTTGGCTGCGGTCTTAGCTTCATTTATCTTTTGGTCAGCTGTCTGCCTCTGCCAAGCATAAACACCACCACCAGCTAGTAAAACAGTGATTATAATAGTCGTTAAAACTGCTCCAAAGCTGCCTCGAGGTGAATCTAAGTTTTGATTTATTCTGTCCATAATTTTTTATTTTTTACTTTATAAATTAAACATCTAAATTTTTAACATATTTGGCTCTAGTCTGAATAAACTTTTTGCGCGGACCAACCTCGGAGCCCATCAAAATCTCAAAAACTTCATTGGCTCGAGCCGCTTCCTCAGCTGTCACTTGCTTCATAATGCGATGAGCTGGATCCATAGTAGTTTCCCAAAGCTGAGACGGATTCATTTCACCCAAGCCTTTGTAGCGCTGAATAGACACTCGTGGCGCTTTTTTGGTTGGTGTTTCTTCACCATCAATATCCTCCTCAGCATCAGTCTCTACTATTATTTCACTATCCTTGATAGTATATTTTTTCTTAAGCTTATCTAAGGCTTCTTCATTATAAACATATTCTGCTTCTTTGCCAACTTGGATACGATACAAAGGCGGCTGGGCAATATAAATATGCCCCTGGGTAACCAAATCTGGAAAATGCCGGTAGAATAAAGTCAAAAGCAAGGTCCGGATATGAGCGCCGTCAACATCAGCATCAGTCATAATAACAATGCGATCATAACGCAAATTTTCTACATTGAACTGCTCGCCGATATTAGTACCCAAGGCAATTATTAAAGATTTAATTTCGTTGTTGGCCAACATCTT
>JAHFJB010000071.1 GCA_023246135.1 Candidatus Parcubacteria bacterium | reverse complement strand
AAACGGCTAACGCTTAATAAATTAAGGACATTGCCACTGGCTCGTTTGCTATAAGCAAAAAGATCAGTATCAATACCGTGCTGTAAGACTTTTAATTTTTTACTGGGCAGACGGAAACTATCAGCTGAAGCTGTAATCATACTATCCGCCAAACAATTCAAGAGCCGCAAACGCCAGCTGACCTGCTTGTGCGTATACCAAGCAATGATTTTTTTCTTGTATATCTTAGCCCAAGGCGCAATCAGGATGCCGTATTCCGGATTCTGATGGCTGAAGACACCATCAATTGTCGGCACTAAACTATAAGCCAATCTTTGAAAACGCCAAAATTCCCTAAAACGATTTTTACCTTTTTCCTTGCCCAAAGAATATATAGAGACATTGGCCGGCAAGCCACTGCTATTGCCTTTTTCCAGACAAATGACCTCCAACTTATCAACAAGGCTCGCTAATTTTTTTATCCAATTATAAGTAAAACCGGTCAAACCGTCGTCTCTATCTACTCGCCTGGTAATCATAAGCAGTTTCATGGCTTCAACTTTAATTTAACAACATTTACAAAAAATTCAAAAGCGTCCTTGAAAGATAATTTTGACTTACCCCGACGCCTATCAATAAAAGTAGTGGGTACTTCCTGTATGCTAAAATTATTTTTCTCCGCCAAAAATATAGTTTCTATCTGCCAGGCATAACCGTCGCTCCTGATATTTCTACTCATCAAAAACTCTACAAAGCGCCGGCTATAACACTTAAATCCAGCCGTCACATCTCTGGTCTTAAGTCTCAAAATAAATCGCGACAATCCCATAGCGCTATTGCTGGTAAAATGCCGCCAAACATTCCAACCAACTATTTGCCCGCCAGCAATCTTGCGTGAGGCTAAAGCGACATCGTAGCGAAGGCTAGCTAGCATCAATTCACTGATATCACTAACCTGATGTGATTCATCGGCATCCATAGAAATCACAAAATCATAGCCTTGAGCTAAGGCCCAAGTAAAGGCTTGTTTGTAAGCCGAGCCTAAGCCCAGTTTCTTAGCGCGCTCAAGAATAAAAACCCTAGCAGGATATTTTACAATAAAATTCTTAACTAGCTTGGCTGTGCCATCGGGCGAATTATCATCTACTACCAAAACATAGACTGTCGGATATGCTTTTATAATTTGCTCTAAAAGAACAATTATATTGTCAGCTTCATTGTAAGTCGGGATAACTACTAAATATTTCATAATTGATCATTAACAATTCTGTACCAAAAATCTTCAACTTTTTTATAAGACGCTACTTGGCTATAATCCCGCAAAAAATCTTCTCGGGCTTTATGGCCAACCCCAGCTACTAAATCTTTTTTATTTAATAAATAATTCAGTTCATCTCTGGTTGCGGCTAGGTCATTGATATCCACCAACCAGCCATTGTGCTTATCAGTGATAATGGACTCTGGCCCCAAAGCGCGCGCTGCCAAAGTAGGCAAGCTAGCAAACCCTGCTTCAATAATTACTTTGCCAAAACTTTCATTGTTAGATAGAAGTAATAATAAATAAGCGGCTTGATAATAAGACAACAATTCTTGGGGTGTTTTGGCACCCAACAAATATACTGTATCTTGTAAATTATTTTTAGCGACAAAATCCAAAAGCTGTTCTCTTTTTTCACCTTCGCCGATTAGAAGCACGACAAAATCATTTCTTGTTTTCTTTAATTCATGTACAACTTCCAATAAAAAAAACAAATTCCTAGCCGCCACTAAGCGGCCGACAAAAAGTAATATTTTTTTAGAGGAATAATCATTCTGTATAGCCATTACCTTTTGGCTATCAATAGGTCTAGAAAATTCTACTTCATTGACGGGGGTACTAATGACGGCAATTTTATTGGCCTTAAGACCGGCCTTAAGTAGTTTATCCTTTATCAGCCGATTGACCACTCGGATAGCATCGGCTCTAAAAACTATTCTGTGCTGCAAGTAGTTGTAAAGTCTATTTTTGATAGATTCTTTGAGCCAAAATTTATTTTGCCAAAAATCTCCATGAAAATGGACTTCAAATTTTACTTTATATTTTTTGGCTAAACGTGAGGCCAAAAGGCCAGCTAGATGCGGGTCCTGAGCATCTACTAAATCATAATGATTTTTGTCAAATAACTGGCCGGACAGACGATAAGCCGTAAATAAGGACTTGAGACTTTTGCCTACGCCATAGGCTTGGCAATTATCAGATAATTGGTTTTGCTTAACTGATGATTGACCAAAAACTATAATATCCAGTCTTTTTAAACTCTGAGCATAGCGCTGGTGTCTAGCTATTACATTACCACTGCCAGCTCTATCTAAGAGGCCAGTTTCAAAACTAACCATCAATATAGCTGTATCTGTCAGATTTTTAATCATAAATATTTTTGAAAAATCTTAATAGTATCTGTAGCCGCCTCACAATAACTATAATTATACTTGATATCAGCCAGCTGGTTGCTATAATTTTGATAAAATACCGGATTCAAAAGCTCATCAATAGCTTGGGTAATTTCATCAAGACGTAGCGGATCAAAAATAATTATTTTATCCTTTATCCAATCAAAACCTATTTCTTGCGAACTGATAAATGGCACCTTCAAAGCCAAGCATTCCAACATAGCATTGGGGCTAATATCTGTCAGACTAGGAAAAACCACCAAATACGCCGTGAGCAGACGCTCTTGTAAATCATGACGAGACAGAACATTTTCAATAAAAATATTTTTGGCATTCAAATTTTTGATCAAATCCTGAAGCTGATTACGTTTTGGGCCAGCGCCAATAATACTAAGTCTCAAGGATTTATCTTTGATCTTCACAAAAGCCTTTATCAAATTATCCAGATTATTTTTGTTGATAAATCTAGCTGGCACTACAACCTCCCGCTTTAGCTGATTACGCTTAGCCGATATTTCACTAAGATCAATCGGATTATTAATAATAAATAATTTTCTACTGGCCAAGTTATAATATTTTTGAAAGATATCTTTTTGAAATTCAGTAGTAAAGATAATGCCGCGAGCCCGCTGAAAAATCCAAGTAATAATTCTAAACCTTAACTGGTGAAATTTATGATGCAAACCCTGCTCATAGAACTGCCGTAGTATTACTAAGTTATCGGCTGTGTCCAAATGCTTTTCCCAGATAAAATCACCGCCCACTCTAACAAAAAATGGCCGGCGGCTAGTAAAAGAAAATATCGCTACTGGCAAACCAGCGCTAAAATGGTCAAAGGCATAAATGAGATCACTGTCACGCGCTAAGCTAAATAATGCCCGATAATAACGCCAATAATTGAATATTTTTTTAGACCTTTTGATACGGTGCACTGCATAGGGTAAAGACTCATCAAAATCATAATGAGCCTTGTCTGAATAAGTAATCACTTGCACCTTGTGGCCAAGTTGCAAAAACTCCTCAGCGATTTTTGGAGCATAGGTAGCTGGCCCGCCTGGCTCAGGAATGAAAATACCTGTGGCAATTACTATTTTCATAAATTAAATAAATGTCTCCACTATTAGAAACTTGCTTTATATCAATAAATTCTATAAAATTATAACAGAATTCACAAAATAAATCAACTTAAAAAATAGCTAATATTAGCCAAAAAATGGAAAAAGACCAAAATTTAAAAGGTAAAAAAATCCTCTATTTAATCACTCAGACCAAGTGGGGCGGTGCCCAAAAGTATGTTTTGGAGCTGGCCCAATACTTTGGCCAAACTAATGAGGTTCACATTGCTTATGGGGAGACCGGTGATATTGACCCCAAATTTTTGGAAATTTGCCAAAAATTAAACATCAAGACAATCCCTGTCCCCTACCTCA
>JAHFJB010000070.1:3111-3851 GCA_023246135.1 Candidatus Parcubacteria bacterium | reverse complement strand
ACCTGCCTCGGACTTGAAAAAAGGTTTACAGCAGGTACTCTTGGCGGCATCTCTAGATCCATCGCGGATTGAAATAAATGCTGTTAATTTTAATTTCCAAGCCGACAAGTTGACCTTGGCTGCCACGGACAGTTACCGCTTAGCGGAGAAAAAAATTAAAATTGCCAATGGTCGGGAGCATAATCTAATAGTACCATTTAAAACTTTGCAAGAATTATCTAGGATATTAAATGAAGAAAGCGGTAAAAGATTAAAAATTTATTTTAATGAAAACCAAATACTTTTTGCTTTTGATGGAGTAGAATTAATATCTAGAGTTATAGATGGCAAATATCCGGACTATAGCCAAATCATCCCTCCAGACTTTGTAACTGAAGCTAAAGTTGCTATAAATCAGTTGGTGCCAGCTATAAAATCAGTGGCCTTATTTTGTAAACAAGGTATAAATGATATCCGTCTTAACTTTGACAGTAAGAAAAAAGAAATAACTATTTCCACTGCTTCTTCTGGCTCAGGGGCTAGTAAAGCCAAGGTATTAGCAGAAATAAAAGGTAAGGACAATGAGATTGTCTTTAATTATCGTTATTTATTAGATGGTTTAAACCAAATTGGCTCCAGTGAAACTTGGCTTAAAATAAATAGCCACTCCTCACCAGGCCTATTATCACCAATTGATAATCAAGAGTATTTATATTTAGTAATGCCCATAAGGCAATAGCAGAGAAGACACAAAATAACCT
>JAHFJB010000070.1:0-3101 GCA_023246135.1 Candidatus Parcubacteria bacterium | reverse complement strand
CGATGTTAGAACAACCTCGGAGGTTATTTGTTTAGAAAAAGAAAGGAGGGGCGCTCTCTAACAAACGCCCCCCCCAGAGGGATCATCCGACAAGTTGTCGAAGTTCGGATCTTCCTATGCGCACCCAGCGACTTACTCAGGAAGCTGAGCTTACCGAACTTCTTGCCCTTTGGAAGGGGCAGACAACTAGCGTTGATCCCGATATGAGGCCCGCCGGGGGCGGAGAAAGGGAGGGTGTGTGAGCCGAGATTGTCGACTGACCTTTCCCCAACCCGCCGGCGGGCCAAGAACAAAAGCAATAAATATATTAGGATATAGTAGGTTTTTTGTCAACATTTGCATTATTTGTTGTTTAGGTATTTTGCAAGTTTTGTTAAAATTTGCTATAATATTTTTACCCTGAAAAAAGCTCCGACAAGAGCTAAATAAAGGGCCAACTGTCATCATAGGACAGACCAAAAAGCACTCTTGCGCGACTAGAGTGTTTTTTGGTTGGCTAGCTAATTGAAAATGTCATTAATCTCTGGTAAAATGGTTTTATATGATAGCTTATCTAAAAGGTCAGATTTTGGAAAAGACCAGTAAATCAATAATTATCCTAGTAGGAGAAATTGGCTATGAGGTTTTTTTAAATACTAAAAATTTGGAAAAAGCCAGCCTAGGTGAACAAGTAGAATTTTATATTTATAGTAACATCAAAGAGGATGCTTTTGATTTGTATGGTTTCAAGACTCTTAGAGATTTGGATTTTTTTAAAAAGCTATTATCAGTTTCTGGAGTGGGGCCAAAGTCAGCCCTAAATATTTTGTCCTTGGCTGAAGTAGACGATTTGAAGAGGGCTATTACTAGCGGTGATCCGTCATTTTTACAGCAGGTCTCTGGCATTGGTAAAAAAACAGCCGAGCGTTTAGTAGTGGAGCTTAAAGAAAAATTTATTAATGACTTATCCCAAGAAATGCCAATGATGGATAGTGATAAACAAGTGATGGAGGCATTAATGTCCTTGGGGTATAAAGCTAGTGAAATAAAGGATATTACCAAGAGTTTGGATCAGGATGAGAAAGACTTGGCGACTCGGATAAAAGCAGCCTTGCGTCTGCTACATAAATAATTATTATGGAGCTTTTAGTTGACAACGATATAATGGTTGATGATTTTTTAAAAACCAGATTTATTTCTGGCAATTTTTTACAATCCAACTGGTGGCGAGATTTTTTAAAACTCCAAGGCAAAAATTTTTGGCAGATGGTTGTAGTGGAAAACAATGAAACCATTGCCTCGTGTTTACTTTATGAAAATACTTTACCACTAGGCCGTAGTTATTTGTATGCGCCTAAGGGGCCAATAATTTCTTATAATATTTCGGAAAATGCCCGGCGTGAAGCCATGGCTCTGATTTTATCCAAAGCGCGGGACATTACAGCGTCTACTAAAAAGCAAGCGGAGATTTTTTTGAAAGTTGAACCAATTGATAGCAGTTTGATTTTGGTGGGATTAAAAAAAACAGCCGATGTGCAACCTAGGGAAACTTGGGTTTTGGATTTGGATAAAGATATAAAAGAGCTGTTAGGGTTAATGCACGCTAAGACTCGTTATAATATTGCCCTGGCTCGCAAAAAAGGAGTTAGTGTCCGCTTTAGCCAAAAGCCAGATGACTTAAAATATTTTTTAGAATTGATTACCAAAACTGCTAGCCGCAATCAAATCTCGGTGCATTCAGCTAATTACTACCAAAAACTTTTTGAAATATTAATTAAAAACGGAACTGGTGGTTTATATTTGGCAGAAATGAATGGCCAGGTAGTGGCTGCTAATATTATTGTAAGGTTTGGTCAGACAGCCACCTATCTGCATGGCGCTTCGGATTATAATTTTCGCTCTAGCATGGCGCCACATCTACTACAGTGGGAAGCTATTCGCGAATCGCAAAACTTGGGTTATAAATTTTATGACTTTTGGGGAGTAGCGCCGGGCGATGGTTCTCGTCCGCGTTGGGAAGGATTTACTAGGTTTAAAAAAAGTTTTGGGGGGCGACTCTTAGTTTCACCGGGGGCCTATAATTTGATTTATAATCCGGCCTGGTATAGACTCTATAGTCTTAGTAGCCAAATTAACCATTATTTAAAGAAGTAATTATTTATGATTAAAAAGGTTTTAATTTTTGCCGCTGGCCGAGGCACCCGTATGCTTGATTTAGCTAAGGACAGACCCAAACATTTGATTGAAACCAATGGTCGGCCATTTTTGTATCATCTACTCAGCAACTTGAAGGAAGCTGGTTTTGAAGAAATGATTATGGTGGTTGGCTACAAAAAAGAATTCATGGACAAATTTTTTGGTGAGTATAAAAATGAATTTAAGCTTCAGCTACTCAATCAATTTGAAATTTTGGGCGAAGACAGATATGGCACGGCTTGTCCCTTGGAGTGTGCTCAGGATATATTGGTTCACGATAGTTTTTTGGCAGTCAATGGTGATAATCTTTATGCGGTTGAGGATTTAAAGAGATTTAATATTGATGATAAGTATACCTATGTAGCTGGCTGGCCACATCCAGAGCCGCAAAATTATGGTGTCTTGCAAGTAGACAATGAGGGGTTTTTAAAGAAGATTATAGAAAGGCCAAAAGAGTACGTGGGTAATTTGATTAATACCGGTCTTTATAAATTTACGCCAGAAGTTTTTAAGTATTTGGACAAAATCAGCCTGTCGCCGCGCGGTGAATATGAGCTGACTGATGTTGTAAACCTCTTGGCCCAAGAAAAAAAAGTAAAAGCCCTGGACCTCAAAGGTGTATGGTTGGACTTTGGTCGGCCAGATGATATAAATAAAGTTGAAGAATATTTAAATGCTCAAGCGGGTAGTTAAAAAATTTATTCCCAAAAAACTGTTATTGTTTTACCACTGGTCTTTGGCCAAAGTGGCCACTTTGTATTATGGTCAGCCGGCTAATAAGCTGATAGTCATTGGTGTGACCGGCACCAATGGTAAAACCACGGTGGTTAATTTTATTGCCCAGTATTTAGAAAATTTGGGGCAGCCAGTCGGTTTGGCTTCAACGGTTAATTTTAAAGTAAGAGAGCACGAGTGGGTAAATGATA
>JAHFJB010000069.1 GCA_023246135.1 Candidatus Parcubacteria bacterium | reverse complement strand
AAACAAATGGCTTAAGATATTCACTAACCTCCTCGTAGCCGACTGGGCGGCCTATTATACGGCCCTGAGCTATGGCCGTGATCCTGAGCCAGTGCCCATGGTTGAGGACTTTAAAAAATTATTATAACGAAATCCTGAATGTAGTGAAGTATCGAAGAATTCAAAAAAATGATTTACATAAAAAATCCCCCGCTCGGCGGGGGATTTTTACTAAAAATTACATCTTAAAAGTCAGATATTTATTACCAAAAAAATTCCAGAAAGTCACAATAGCGGCGGCAATAACTTTTGCCCACAGATAATGCAAATGCCAATGCTCCACGCAAACATACATAATATTATTGTTGAGCAAAATACCCAGTACGGCAATGGCTATAAAAATCGGCACTTGCTTGCGGCGCTGGCCATTAGAACGAAAAGTCCAATTGCGATTCAAAATATAATTAACTAATGCCGCCACAATAAAAGAAATAGTGGCTGAGACCAAATAATAAACCCCCAACCAATCCGTTAGTATAAACAGAATACCAAAATCAACCACGGCTGATGCGGCTCCGACTGTGCCATATTTTAATATTAATTTTTTATTATCTAAAAAAAATTTCCAGAGCACAGAAACAATTTTTATCTTGATTTTCATACAATATTCCTTTTGACTTTTTACTTTAAGTAATATAATCTTACTATATTAAAAGTTTTAAATCAATCATCTAATACACGCAAATGTCTAATAAAAAGAAAGTAATTGTAGTCACTGGCGGCGCTGGCTTTATCGGCTCCCATCTTATTGAAGAGTTGGTTCGTGATCCAAAAAACCAAGTTATTTCCCTAGATAACTATTTCACTGGTTCTAAGAAAAACCACATCAAGGGTGCCCTCTACCGCCGTGGCCATACCAAGGATATAGCTAGATATATCACAGAAAAACCTGACATTATCTATCATTTGGGGGAATACTCCCGCGTAGCCGCTAGCCTTGATGAACCTGCTTTAGTCTGGGACTTAAACATTAATGGTACTTCAGGAGTATTGGAATTCTGGCGAAAAACAAAATGCAAATTGGTTTATGCTGGCTCCTCTACTAAATTTAATGCCCCAGGGGAAAATGGAGTTTCCGGCCGCGACCTGGCCCCCTATACTTGGGCCAAGGCTACTAACACTGAATTGGTTAAAAATTATGGCCAATGGTACGGCCTCAAATATGCTACTGTTTATTTCTACAATGTCTACGGACCGCGCGAGCGGGCCGGACAATTCACCGGCGCCTATGGCACTATGATTGGCACTTTCAAAGAAGCTTATTTAAAAAATAAACCACTACCAGTACGCCGGCCTGGAACTCAAACTAGAGCTTTTACCCATGTAGCCGATACTGTAGCTGGCATTATCTTGGCTGGCCAAAAAGGTCAAGGTGATAATTATGGCATTTGCGCTAAGGAAACTCATTCCATATTAGAAGTAGCCGAAATGTTTGGCGGGAAAATAATCATGTTAGCTCAGACCAAGACTAGCCGTTCCAGCGAAGCTATTGATTCCGCCAAAATAAAAAAACTGGGTTGGAAACAAAAACATACACTCAAACAATATATTGAGGAAATAAAAAAATCTGCCAAATAATATGAAACGCATACTGATTTTTTCTTTAGCCTATTATCCCAATAATGTTAGCGGTGCTGAAGCAGCTATTAAGGAAATAACTGACAGAGTTAGTCCCGATGATATTGAATTTCACATGGTCACTTTAAGATATAATTCTGCCTTGCCTAAAATAGAAAAAATCGGCAATGTCTTGGTGCATAGAATTGGCTTAGTCAAAACCAATCCTAGTTTTGAAGACTTGGGAAAAATGCCGCTAGACCTCAATAAACCCCTGTATCAGTTTTTAGCACCCCTAAAAGCCTGCCAACTCCACAAAAAATATAAATACGACGCTATCTGGGCAATGATGGCCCACTCAACAGGAGTGCCGGCGGCTATTTTTAAAATGACTCATTCCAAGGTCGGCTATGCCTTGACCTTACAAGAAGGCGACCCAACTGACTATATAGAAAAAACCATGAAACCCTTATGGCCTTTATTTACTCGGGCCTTTACCAAGGCTGACAAGGTGCAGGCTATTTCTGCTTTTCTAGCCAACTGGGCTATAACCAGAGGTGTTCAAGATTCACAAATTGAAATAATTCACAATGGTGCTAACCCCCGTGATTTAGCTGAAACTTTTTCTGAAACAGAAATTACTGAACTAAAAAAACGCTTAGGTAAAAAATCAGATGAAATATATTTAGTAAATACTGCTCGCCTAGTGCACCAAAAAGCTAATGATGACACTATCCGCTCTCTAAAATTATTACCGGCTAATATCAAATTTTTAATTGTCGGTGATGGCCCAGATGAAACTATGTTAAAAAATCTAAGCAAAGAGTTAAATCTGGAAGATAGAGTGATTTTTACTGGCCGCATTGATCGCTCGGAAATCACCAAATATCGCAAGGTGGCTGACATCTTTGTCTGCCCTAGCCGTTCTGAAGGTTTGGGCAATGCTTTCCTATCAGCCATGGCTTCTCGCCTGCCGGTTGTAGCCACTCAAGAGGGCGGACTAGCAGAGTTTATATTTAATACCAAACGTAATCTCAACCAAACCAGCACCGCCTGGGCCGTTGATAAAGATTCGCCCGAACAAATTGCCGAGGCTATTAAAGATATAATAGCTCATCCAGAAAAAGTAAAAACTATCACCGATACTGCCAGGACTATGATAGAGAAAAAATATAATTGGGATATGATAGCCAAAGATATGCGAAAAAAAATATTTACCGAAATACTTTAAACATATGTCCAAAAAAACTTTGGCGGAAAAAGCTCTGGATATTGCCATAAAGGCTCATGACGGGCAAAAAAGAAAAACCGATGGCTCGCCATACATCATCCATCCGATGATGGTCGCCGCAAAATTAGCCAAATTTGATCTTCCTGAAGCAGTCATCGCTGCTGCTCTAATTCATGATGTTTTGGAAGATACGGATTTCCCAGAAGCTAAATTGCGCCAAGAATTGGGTGATGAGGTGGTTGATATTATCCTGCCACTGACTGAAGATAAATCACTAGAGTGGGAAGATAGAAAAGAAAAATATATTGAGGCTGTGAAGAATTCTAGTTCAGAGACCAAAGCCATATCGATTGCCGACAAAATCCATAATTTAGAAACTATAATCACTAACTACAAAAAACTAGGCTCAAGCATCTGGACAAAATTTAACCGTGGCAAAGACAAAAAAATGTGGTTTGAACATACCATGCTCAAAATGTTCAAAGACACCTGGCAAAGCCCCATGATAGCTGAATATGAAAGACTGTTACGGGAAGTAGAAAAATTAGACTAAAAACAAAAATCAACCCTCGAGGGTTGATTTTTAAATTAATGTAATTTCTCTTGTCGCTTTTTTTCTTCTGGGGTGCGCAAAAAATCGCGCTTTTTTTTATAATTTTCCATGATTGAAATATCCGGATCTGTACCACCAAGCACTGCTTTCAAAACTCCAGACCATAGGCTGATACGCTCTTGATTTAAAACTTTCAAATCATTATCGGCCCGAGATAAAGTCTTGGCATAATGCCAAATGATTTCTGCCAGGCGATAAACCCGCATAGCTCTCAGTGATATGTTCTCTGAAGCTGGCCGATTTTTTTGCACATAAAACAACAAAGCTCTGGCTAAATCAGAATTATAGAGAACCATAAAATTTATAAACCTAGCCCAGCTCTCATGCTTATTGCCAAAACGTATAGAAGAGTGATCTAAAAGATAAATGTCGTTGCCTTGGATGCGTATATTGTGTGGTACAAAATCCCAATGCGTCAA
>JAHFJB010000068.1:1280-3874 GCA_023246135.1 Candidatus Parcubacteria bacterium | reverse complement strand
GATGTGACCATTTTTGATAAACTCTTTCTAGCGGGTGATACAGGTGAGGATAGCGGAAAAATCCTAAATCATGAATAGTAACTATCACCTCTCCTTTAGTTATAAGTGGCACGGAATTACTAGCAAAAAATTTGTCTAATCTGTGCCACAACAAATACCAACTCAATCTGATGTGCGTCCAAAATTTTCTAAACGGCCAAGGCAATGACTTAAAATAAAAATTATCCGGCGCACCTTTTAACAAGGCGTCGGAGAGAAATTTATTATAATACACAAAAAAATTATTTTGTTTATCTAGTTTCTTGAACTCTTGGAGCAGGTGCCAAGCATACCACTCAGTACCGGTTTTGTACTGGCGATTAGCCCTTGTTGCTTCTAAGCCAATTTTAAGCATTTATTTTTATTATTTGGCCGATAAAATACTACGTTTATATGATTCCAAATTTTCCAAAGCAATACCCGTGCCTCTAGCTACGCATAGTAACGGATCATCTGCCACGTAGGCTGGCACACCAGTGGCTTGGGCTAATAACTTATCTATATTTCGTAGAAGAGCTGTGCCTCCAGACAAGACCATACCTTTGTCCATAATATCAGCTGATAACTCTGGCGGTGTCTGATATAATACTGATTTAACAGCCACAATAAGCCCTTGTAGCTCATTTTGCAGAGCTTCGGTGATATCATCAGAAGTAACAACAATAGTGCGCGGTAGTCCTGTCACCATATCACGACCCTTTATCTCCATGCTTAAACGGCTCTCTTTGGGTAAAAATTGAGCTGAACCGACTTTAATCTTAGCATCCTCGGCTGTCCGCTCGCCAATGGCTAAATTATATTTTTTCTTTATAAATTCCGCAATAGCCGTGTCATATTTGTTACCACCAATACGGACCGAAGTATTAGCCACAATGCCCCCCAAAGAAATGACCGCTATTTCACTGGTGCCACCGCCCATATCCACTATCATATGTCCTGAAGCGCTGCCTATAGGAATATCGGCTCCAATAGCGGCCGCAATCGGCTCTTTGATTATATAAGCAGCTTTAGCACCGGCATTCAAGGTAGCATCAATCACGGCTCGCCTCTCAGTAGAAGTAATACCAGCTGGCACGGCAATCATCACTTCCGGACGGAAAATCTTCATGCCACCCACAGCTTTATTGATAAAATACTTAAGCATGCTTTCGGTAGTTTTGTAATCAGCGATTACCCCACTCTTAAGCGGCCGAGCGGCAATAATAGAGTCTGGCGTGCGACCAATCATTTCCTTGGCCTCATCGCCCACTGCCAATATCTTTTTATCCAAAACTGATATAGCCACTACTGATGGCTCGTTGATAACTATGCCTCGTTTGGGCACATAAACTAAAGTATAAGTCGTGCCTAAATCAATTCCGATTTTTTTTATAAACATCATTAATGTATTTCTAAAATTTTACACTTCACCTGGCTGGTGGGTAATTTTATTTCCACTTCATCGCCTACTTTTCTGCCTAAGAGTGCCTTGCCAAACGGCGATTCCAAAGAAATCCGACCGCTGGCTGGCTCAGCTTCGGTGCTGCCAACAATAGTGAGCCTCATTACTTGGCCTTCTCTATCAAGTACTACTTCCGAACCAATATTAACTACATCGTTGGTTTGATTATCATCAGCCACAATAGAAGTCTTTATCAAATGCTCTAATTCCAAAATCCGACCCTCAACAAAAGCCTGTTCGTCCTTGGCCTCTTGATATTCGGCATTTTCCGATAAATCACCAAACTCTTTGGCTAATTTGATGCGTTCGGATACTTGCGGCCTTTTGGTATTTTGTAAATAATCCAATTCCTCTTTTAATTTTATTAAGCCTTCTTTGCTTAATACTTTCTTATCCATATATTTTTATTTTTTTAAATAAAAGGTTAAATTCAATTTTAGCAAACTACTGGGAAAAATACCACTCCATAAACTGCCGAGCCACTGTCACTGCTAAGCCAGTATCACCGCCCTCTTCCACTATAACAGCCATGACTATCTTAGCATTATCGTAAGGGGCAAAAGCAACAAACCAAGAATGAGGGGTCTTGTTGCGATTAAACTGGGCTGTGCCAGTTTTGCCAGCTACGGGCACAGCTACTGACTGCAAACTCTGAGCCGTACCCTTAGTAACCGTCAGCCTAAACGCTTCCCTCATTACCTTTAAGTTATCAGATGAAATAATATTAGTCAAAGCCACTTTAGGTTCTGACTCTTCTATCTGGTCATTTTTCTTGATTTCCTTAACCAGATGTGGCTCATAAACAGTACCATTATTGGCAAAATATGACATAACTACGGCCGCCTGGAGTGGCGTGGCTAAGAGATAACCCTGTCCAATAGACAGATTATAAGTATCCCCCAAATACCATCTTTCATTAAAAGTCTTTTGTTTCCAAGCCTTGCTCGGCAAAAATCCAGTTTCCTCTGAGGGCAAATCAATACCTGTGGTTTTAGCCAGACCAAAACGTTTAGCATAATCTACTATTTTATCTACCCCCAAGCCTGTCTGTAGCCACTGATTATTGCCACCGCCGACTGAATAGAAAAAAGTATTGACTGAATCCGCAATAGCC
>JAHFJB010000068.1:0-1270 GCA_023246135.1 Candidatus Parcubacteria bacterium | reverse complement strand
TCCAGCCATGACCGCCAGGACGCCAATCGGGAAAAAAATTGCCACCAACATTAATGCCGCCAACGCTATTTACTTTGAACTGAGGCGTAATAATACCTTCCTCTAAAGCCGCCGAACCAACCACCGCTTTAAAAACCGAACCTAGTGGATAAGTGCCAGCTACTACCCGATTAAGCATGGGCGTATTAGGATCACTGATAATTTTTGTATAATCGGCGGTATTTAAAACTGTAGTGAAGATATTATTGTCAAAAGTTGGTAAAGACCCTATGGCTAATACTCCGCCGTCCTGTGGATCCAAAACAACAGCCGCCATCTTATTCTTACCTGTCCGACTAGCATTCTGACTCATGATTTCTGCCAATTTAGCCTGAGCTTTGGAATCAATAGTCAATATCAAATCGCTACCATTAACCGGCTCGGTTTTGGAAATAATACTTTTTTCCCTAAACAAAGCATCAACCTCAATCTGTTTAAAGCCATCTTGGCCCTTCAGAGCGTCCTCATAAATCAATTCTAGGCCATCCTTGCCAATACGGCTATGATAATTATAACGGTTATCTTTTAAGTCTTCAGCATTGATGTCTCCCAAATAACCCAAAGTGGCTGACAAACCAAAATCCGAAAAATACTGTCGCCGCGGCTCATAGGTTATCTCTATGCTCTTTTGATTTTCCGACTCTATCATGAGTCTTATCGCTGCCTCATAGGGTACATTCTCATAAACCAAGATTTTATCAATATCCTTTTTATTATCATAAAAACGATTTTTCAATTCATTTTTATCTATAGTCAAGGCTTGTGACAAATCATCAAATATCTTTTCTCGACTGGCATCGTCACTAGGAAAAATATCTGGTTTGATATACAAGAAAAAATAAGAAACATTTTTGACTAACAAATTGCCAAAACGATCATAAATCAAACCACGATTAGCTGGTATGAGTTCAGAGCGAATACGATTACCCTCAGCTACCAAACGAAAATAGCTGCCTTTGATAATCTGTAGATATATTGCCCGCCCCCATAAAAGCAATATAAATAAAGAAAAAAATAAAATTAAATTTTTTATCTTGTGACTAGCAAAAAAACGACCAAGGTGTTCAGCCTTAGGTATCCAATCAAGATCCAGATAATCACCGCTTTGCCGATGGCGTATAAGACCACTTACCTTAGCATCCTTGATGGTACCTTCTTGTATTTTAAAAGGATTGCCTTTGTCCATGTCGTTTGGCCCAAATGTTAAAATGTAACAAATGAAAAAATATAA
>JAHFJB010000067.1 GCA_023246135.1 Candidatus Parcubacteria bacterium | reverse complement strand
TTAATTAATCCCTACTTTCCTCATAACCTATATTTTTATTACCAACAAGTAATCCAAATCGGCCTTATTAATTCCAGCCGTTATTTCCCGGTAGGTGGCGAATGGTATGGGGCTAATATTATGGAAATAATTTCGGCCGCTCCCCATCTTTTTGTGTTTGGCACAATACTACTACTCATACTAATCTTCAATTACAAAAATATCAGCCGGCAGACTTGGTTTAGTTTCATATTATTTTTTGCTTTCTTACTGCTAACCATAAAATCTCGACGCTATGTGGAATATTCTCTGCCCTTTATGCTCTTATTTATAGCTACTGCCGCTACTGATGTTAAAAAAATAGTACATTGGAAAAATTTACAACGGGATTGGGTTGAGGCCTCAGTTTATATAAAAACTTATCTCATCATTATATTCTTAGTTTTTTTTACTTTAATCATGCCACCTATATACCAAAAAACACTAGATGTTGGCTTGGAAAAAAATTGGCCCCTAGATACTTTTAGTGACGCCAGCCTATGGCTAAAAAATAATACACCACCACAATCTATAGTTTTCCATAGCGACTGGGATGAATGGCCAGCCTTGTTCTACAACAACACCCATAACTACTATATTATTGGACTAGATCCGACTTTTATGGAAAATTATAACCCCCGGCTACGCCAACTCTATAGTGATATTACCTTAGGAAAAATCCGCAGCAATGTTTCCGGCCTCATCAAAACAAATTTCAACGCTGATTATGTATTTATAGAAAAAACTAGGCATCAGCAATTTATGGATAATCTCTATGTTGACAAAAATGCTAATAGAGTATATGAAGATAGTACAACAATTATTTATAAACTAAAATAAACGAAACTTATGGACATCATACTCAATCTGGTTATATTAAATCTAATCTTTGTCGGTTTAGCTCACCCAGCACAAGCTTATCTTGACCCTGGTAGTGGTAGTTTCCTGTTTCAAATAATTGTCGGCGCCGTCTTAAGTGCTACTTTTGCTATCAAATTATATTTTAGAAAAATAAAAAGCTGGTTTAAAAGATCGCCTAAGCCCACTCCTCATGACGAGCAAAAATAAACAACAACTGTGCGCTTCTTGGCGCGACCCTAGTGGTTTTATATTCAAACAAGACAATATCTTATACCGCCAAATAAACAAAAATTATCAGAGTAACTATGAATTACTTTTATCTTCTGGTTTGTATCAAAAATTAATAGATAGTAAATTATTAATCCCTCACCAAGAAGAGCCAACAACTGAAGTATTGGGCGATGATGGCTACAAAATAATTCGTCCTCAATTAATACCCTTTATCTCCTACCCCTATGAGTGGAGTTTTTCTCAATTAAAAGATGCTGCCTTAGCTACCTTATCCATACAAAAAATATCTTTAGAACATGGCCTGAGCCTAAAAGACGCTAGTGCTTATAACATACAATTCTACCAAGGACAGCCAACACTTATTGACACCCTATCTTTTGAAAAATATCAAGCTGGCCAGCCTTGGACAGCTTATCGGCAATTTTGCCAACATTTCCTGGCTCCCTTAGCCCTAATGAAATACAAAGATTTACGCTTGGGGCAATTACTGCGAGATTTCATTGACGGCCTGCCCCTAGACCTAGCTGTCAAATTATTACCAAATTCAGCTCGGTGGAATTGGACACTATTTACTCACCTATACCTACACGCCGCTAGCCAAAAACACTATGCCGACAAAGCTACGGCTCCTAGGAAGCACAATATGAGTAAACAGGCCCTCTTAGCCTTAATTGACAGCTTAGAAACAGCTATAAAAAAATTGGACTTGCCGCGCACTCAAACGGAATGGGGTGACTACTATACTTTTACCAATTATTCATCAATCGCTTTTGAACACAAAAAAGAATTGGTCAGTCAATTTTTAAATGAAGCCCGACCACAAAGCGTCTGGGATCTTGGTGCCAATGATGGCTTGTTTAGCCGGCTAGCTAGCGACCAAGGTATTTTTACTGTGGCCTTTGACATTGATTTGATAGCCATAGAAAAAAACTATCGCTCAGCCAAAAAAAATAAAGAAATAAATCTCTTATCTCTGTTTATAGACCTAACAAATCCTAGCCCTGACTTGGGCTGGGCTCATCAGGAAAGAGAATCACTAATGGCCCGCGGACCAGTTGATATGATAATGGCTCTAGCCCTAGTCCACCATCTAGCTATTTCCAACAACCTACCTTTGGCTAATATAGCTAGATTCTTTAGCCAAATCGGCAAAAATCTAATTGTAGAGTTTCCCCCCAAAAACGATTCCAAGGTACAAAAACTTTTAGCTAGCCGGGTAGACATCTTTGACCATTATAATCAAACCGAATTCGAAAAAGCCTTCAGTCAATATTTTGATATTAGACAATCAGTCCGTATTAAGGATTCAGAGCGACAACTCTACCTGATGACCAAAAAATAAATTTATGAAAAAAAATATTATCATACACCACTGGCTCTTGGCTCTGGCTCCAATTATTTCTCTCTATGACCACAATAAAGATGTGGCCGAATTTCACTATGTAGTGCGGCCACTCATACTATCCCTACTGCTTATTACTATCCTGTCTTTAATTATAAATATTTTTATCCAAAACTACCGCAAATCAGCCATGATTAGTTCTTTATGGATAACATCGTTTTTTCTATTTGCTTATTTTGCCAAACTTTTCACCTGGGTAAACCCCTGGGCTGATTATAATCTATTGGCCCTAGTAATATTCTTTATATTTCTGACCAGCTCATCAATCATGATAGCCTCCACTAAAAAGTCCCTGCAAGACATAAGTCAACTATTAAATATTTTTGCACTTGTTGTCTTATTGATACCGACTATTAGCGCTAGTGCTTACAATCTAAAAACCAAGCCCGGCATCAACCAGAATAATCAAATCAGCAAAAATGCCCCGGCCAAAGCTGATGCTCCGGATATCTATTATATTATACTAGATGCTTATGGTCGCAACGACATCTTAAAAGATTTGTATAACTACGATAACTCATCATTTACAAATTTTTTAAGTAGCCGAGGATTTTATGTGGCCAGTGAGAGCCACTCCAATTACCCCCAAACTTTTTTATCACTTGGCTCTAGTTTTAATATGGATTATTTAGACAACTTGGATGTTAAGTTTGACCCCAGCTCTAAAGACCGGATGGCCATTAGAAAAGTCATAGAAAATAACAAAGTTTACGATTTCCTAAAATCACAGGGGTATACTACCGTCACTTGGACTGGCAGCTACCAAATGGTTAAAGCTGACTTAAAAATCACTTACCCTTTGGCCTCCAGCGAATTTGAAGATCTAATAAGAGATACTACGCCGATTGGCTTGTTTATAGATCCCTATCATAAACTAAATTTGTACAAACAAAAATTTCTTTATCTTTTTGATCACCTCAAGGATATTAGCACCATAAAAGAACCAACCTTCAGCTATATTCACGTGCTATCACCGCATCCGCCTTTTATTTTTGATGCCAACGGCAACATTGATAAAAATAACGACTGTGTGGCCGGTAAAGATGGTAGCCATTATTATGAAGCCTGTCCTGGCGTAGCTAGATATAGAACTAATTATATTCAACAATTGATTTTTCTAAATAAAAAAGTTGAAGAAGCTGTCGATCAAATAATTAAAAATTCTCCCCAACCGCCTATAATCATCATCCAAGGTGACCATGGCCCAGGCTCAAATTTGGATTGGACCAGCCTAGCTAATACCAACATCAATGAACGTTTTTCTATCCTCAATGCTTATTATGTACCAGACACTACAAAAGCTAAGCTATATCCAAAAATAAGCCCAGTCAACACTTTCCGGGTCATCTTTAACACAGTTTTTAATACCAATCTTGAACCACTAGAAGACAAAAACTA
>JAHFJB010000066.1 GCA_023246135.1 Candidatus Parcubacteria bacterium | reverse complement strand
ATTCTTGAGGATTACGCCGATAAGTAGCCAAACTGGTCTTGGTGACTTTATCTATAGCCAAGGCTTGTTCAGCCTGCCAGGGGCCAATCTGTGTACGCCGCAAATCAGCCAAAACTGCGCCAGTGCCTAAAGCCTCCCCTAAGTCATAGGCTAGGCTACGAATGTAGGTACCGGCCGAACATTTGACTTCCAAATTTAGCTCGGGATATTTAAATTTTTTTATTTTTAAAGAATATATTTCAATATTAGTCAGCGGCGTTTCCACTACCTTACCACGGCGAGCAACTTCATATAATTTTTGACCTTGAACTTTTTTGGCAGAATAAATTGGCACACGCTGGCTTTGTTTGCCTAAAAATTTATTTAGAGCTACTTCTAAAGTCTTTTTAGTAAAGGCCTCAGCCTTATTATTAACTACAATTTCGCTTTCCAAATCATAAGTAGCTGATGTCTGACCAAAAATTATTTTGGCTTCATAGGTTTTTTCTAAACCGTGAAACCAATCCAACAGTCGAGTAGCCCGGCCTGTAGCTAGAATTAGTAAACCGGTGGCCAGTGGATCCAAGGTTCCCGAAAAGCCTACTTTTTTTATGTTCAAAACTTTCCTTAAAATACTAACTGCTCTAAAAGAATTAGTGCCTTTGGGCTTGTCGAGCATATAAATGCTAGCTGATTTGTCATCAATAACTGCGCGAAGCTTGGAAGCTTTAAACAGTTCCGGTTTTAAGGCTGGAGCATAAATTATTTTAAATTTTTCTTGAATATTTTTAACAAAATTTTGCAATTCATTTTTAAGATAAGTCTGATCATAACCCAAACATATTATTTCCGGATGCAAAATATCCAACAATTCATCCAGAGTTTCTTGATGACGCAAATATACATCTAGGCTCATGCCTCTTAAATTTTTTTGTCTGATAACTTCACTCTGTGCCGGCAAAAAATTATTTATCCTTTTGACAGCTTCGTCTGATTCTAAAACTACAGTTACATTGCCAAAAGACTGGGCATATTTTATCAAGCTCATGTGCCCAGGATGCAAAACATCAAATTTACCAAAAATCAAAACCGTCTTCATATTGTGTTATATTATAATTTTATACGTTTTAAATCAAGGCTAAGATGGGTTTGACAAAATTAGAGGAAAGTGGCTACAATAAACATATATAATATATACTCTAACAATCAAAAAATGAGAGGAGGTGGGGATTATGCCAGTTAGTTGCAATTGCCCAGTGGCCTACAATATATTTATAGGATTTTTCCTAATTTTTTTAGCCATTGTAGGTTTTTTCAAAATTTGGGATATCTTGATGCCAACTTGGCTTTCTATGGTTAATTTATTTTTTGGAGTTTTAGTTATAATACTCAATACCTTAAATCGCCTCAATGAGAGAAGTGAAAATTTGACAGTAGAAGAAGCCAATCGGCTTCATGCTAACGAAGGATTTTAAAAACACCATGACTATATTTTAAGTGATAGCGACGGTGTTTTTTGTTTACTCTACACTAATAACAATGGGTGGCGTGTTGACTTGGTTATTGGACTTGGTCTTAATAGCTAAATATATTTTGTAGACTCCGGGCAAGAGTTCCGAGCCCCAAGACATTGATAATTTATTTTGGCTGGGCGACACAATGGTAGAAAATAAGTGGCTATCGTTGTTAGAATCAATATAATAAAAATCAATTTTATCAATTTGGCTGGGCTGATCTATATTGAATTCTAGATTAATTGGCAAACTGCTAGCTGCTACTGTCGTACCGCTCGCCGGTGACAACCAAACTAAGTTAAACTCCCGAGCTGAACTATCCAACTGCAAATTAATACTAAGTGTAGTTTCTTTAAAATTATCTTGATCATCAAAAGCTATAGCCTTAAGCGTATGGTTGCCATTGGCTAAAAATGGATCAACTGAATAATTAAAATCAAAAGATGGGTTGCTATAACTCTCGCCAACTTTTTTGTCATCAATAAAATATTCTACCCGGCGGACGCCCCGTGGAGTACTGGCTGTCACCCGCATACCTATGTTAGCCTGCGTAATAGTTTGATTATTGCTAGGTAGCACCCAATTGATACTTGGCTGCAGCTCGGGCAAATGAATATCGTCTGACTCTGTGGGTGCACTTTCCGTCAAATAGCCATTGGCCTTAGCCCAAGCCGCTACTGGGTCTTCCCAAAACTGATATTGGGGATCGGAAGCTGGATTCTCTGGAGCATCGCCTAAAGGATCATTGATATTTACATACTGCAAAATATTATGAACCCCCATATATTTCTTTTCTTCAATAGTGGTATAAGGCGTATACTGAGTAGCCAGTTTACCGGACATCTTGTCAATTTTAACAATTTGTTCAGCCCCTAGTTGGCCACAAACCATCGGCTTACTACAAGACGCTAAGTCTTGTTTTTTAAAATCTTTCACTGGCTGGCCTTGAGTCATCTCTCTCATAAACCTATTCCAAATTGGTGCGGCTACAACTGAACCATCGGCCCCTCGCTTCATTTCCTTGTTGTCGCTATTACCTACCCAAACGCCAGTAACTATGTCTGGCGTAAAGCCAAGTGTCCAAGCATCATGATAATCATTGGTAGTACCAGTCTTAGTAGCTACTGGCCTGTCCGGCAAAGTCAAATAATTATTTTCACCAAAAATATAAGCTCGAGCAGAATTGTCTGACATCACATCAACTACGGATCTGACTGGCTCTTTTTCAATAATACGATGACCATCATTATCCTCAGCCTTTTCAATTTCTTTGCCCTTGGAATCCTTAATATCCAAAATAGCTATAGTATCTTTGTAAACTCCTTCCCGAGCCAAGGTCGCATAAGCGTTTACGTGCTCCAAAAGTTTGACCTCGCCACCGCCCAAAACCAATGATAAGCCATAGCGATCCCTATCAGTCAAAGTCGTGTAGCCAAATTTTTGCGCCCAATCCAAGACATTATAAACACCAGCTAGATATAGGGCCTTTACTGCGGCAATATTAAGTGAGCCGGCCAAGGCCTGACGCATAGTGACTGGACCATGTTCTTTGAGGTCATAGTTATTTGGTTCATAAGGCGTACCATCTGGTTTAAAACCAAACTTTGTCTTTAAGTCAAATAATATTGTATCTGGCCTATAGCCTTTGGCAAAAGCCGCCAAATAGACAAAAGGCTTGAGAGAACTTCCGGGCTGACGCGGTGACAGAGCCACATTGACCTGACCATCAATGCTATCATCGAAATAATCCTTGGATCCTACCATAGCCAGAATCTCTCCACTGTTTACGTCTAGAGCCACTAAGGACGCATTGCCAGCATCAAAACTCTCTTGGTTTTTAACAGCAATATCATTGATAGCTTTTTCCGCTTTTTGTTGGGCCTCCCAATCTAAAGATGTGCGAATTACCCAGCCACTCTGTTCAACTGTGCTGGCTCCATATTTTTGCTCCAAAAGTTCACGGACATACATCACAAAGTGAGGCGCTAGGATATTTTCTGCTCTTTTTTTAAAATTTAATGGCTCAGCTTTGGCCACATCAGCCTTGACCTGATCAATATAGCCTTGCTCTACCATCAAGTTAAGAACAACGTGCTGCCTATCAATCAATTTATCTTTATTATTACCATAAGGAGAATAATATGAGGGTGCCTGAGGTAAGGCCGCCAACACGGCTGCCTCGCCCAGAGTCAAATCTTTGGCTGTCTTGCCAAAATAGTATTTAGCGGCTGACTCAATTCCATAAGCTGAACTGCCATACGGGATTTCATTTAAATAAAATTCTAATATCTGATCCTTAGTAAATTTTTTCTCAATCTGATAAGACAATATCCACTCTTTTATTTTTCTGGATAATCTGCGCTCATTGCTTAAAATAGCATTCTTTACAAATTGCTGAGTCAGAGTTGACCCACCCTGTACTCTCTGTCCCTTGAGGAGTGGCATAATTTGACTGCGCACTATGCC
>JAHFJB010000065.1 GCA_023246135.1 Candidatus Parcubacteria bacterium | reverse complement strand
TTTTTTGTGACGAAATTTCTTGGAAAGAATCTGAATAATCACGGATAATGACTCCAAAATAAGCAAAAGCCCAATGACTGGCAAAAGCAAAGAATAATTGGTAATCATCGCTACTACGCCCAAGGCAATGCCCAGTGACATAGCCCCAGTGTCCCCCATAAAAAATCGGGCTGGATTGATATTGAACCATAAAAATGACAGGAGCGCTCCAGAAATCACACCGCAGAAAGCCGCTAAATTATAATTGCCCTGAATAAAAGAAATAGCACCATAGGATACAAAAGCGGCTAGAGTAATACCGGCGGCCAACCCGTCCAACCCATCAGCTTCATTGACGGAAAAAGCTGTGGCCACAAGTACAAAAATAAAAAAAGGAATAAACCACCAGCCAATATTAAATAATCCGACAAAGGGCACTCTGACCACATCCCAATCCAATTTAAAATAAAACCACCAAGCGCCAAATATAGCTATTAAAGTATAAATAAGTAGACGGTGCTTGACTGTCAGCCCCCCACCCTTGCCGCCACCCTGACGAGTGACATTAAACCAATCATCCAAGAGTCCCACTAGGGCTGAAGCCACTAAGGCTCCCAAAGGCAAATAAGTTTCTTGCCGTGTCAAAAAATTAAAAGATCCCAAAGTAGAATTGGGCCACAACTGATGCGCCCAGAAAAAAAATAAAGCAATCACTAGGACCGTCAGCCAGATCAAGACTCCACCCATAGTCGGCGTGCCAGCTTTGGCCTTATGCAATTTAGAAAAAATCGGAGTATTGCCCTCGCTCCTGATATTTTTTACCAACTTGTACTTATACAAAAAATGAGTCCAAGCTGGAGTCATGGACATGGCCAGTATAAAACTGATTGCCGTCAAAAATAAAACTTTGACAATTTCTAAAGCAGGCATCTCAAATATTATAGTTAAGAATATTATATAAATAAAATAAAGTGACTCCTTGGCAGAAAAAAATTGTGCTCAAGAAAAAATAACTATAAAGCCTATTTTTGGTCCAAAAAAATACTGCCAAAACAAAATCAATAAACGATAAGAGCAGTATAATACCCGGGATGACATAAAGCATCCAAGATTGCCCCAAAATATCAATACCAGAGTATATATTGTAGTGTAAGACAGTCAAGGGGCTCGGCTCTACCCTTTTGAATATAAACAATACCCAAGAGGTTAATATAAGTAAAACAGAAAAATTGACTAACCAAAAAGCCAATTTATCTTTATACAAGACTTTTACTGATCGCAGTATTGCCATAATGCTATTATTTTAACATATTTATACCAAAAAATCTACCCCATAATTACAACAATAAATACCTATAAAAGCAACAATACATACATTGACAAAATGTTTATTATATACTATAACAATCTATTCTGAGTCCAGAACGGCTCGGATCCCTAGTCATCTAGGGCAATACGTTGACAACCACCAAGGAGGGCCTAATGGCCAAGACCCTTATCCTGCATCGCCACAGCGACAAGACCCCTGATGGCGAGCACATCTCCAAGGCTGGGCTGGAAAAGGCTCAGGCCTATGGCAACATGTGTTACCGTGGCAAGGTGGTCAATCACCTCTTCTACAGCCCGTTTGTTCGGACTGTGGAGACTGCCACCGCGATGCGCTTGGACAACCAGGCCTTCGATGCGGTCGTCATGCACGAACCCATGTTCGGACTAGGGTCAGAGGAGGCCTTCATCGTCATGGCAACCGCCGAGTTCAAATCGGCGGTCACTACTGGCGCCTCCAACCTGGATGCGCTCAGCATCCACAAAGATGAGAGGTATCGGATGTTCCTCGACGAAGGTTTCCAGGCTCTAAGAGCTATGTTCGCCCAGATGGGCGAGGGCGAACTGGGCGTCGGAGTCTTCCACGATCCTCTAATCTCGCTGATTGCCCGCCACTTGGGGTACAGCGAGGCTCGGAGCCTCGAGGAGATGGAGGCTATCGTCTTTATGATGAACAGCTACGGAGGAATCAAGGCCAAGCCCTTGGTCGACTAGCAGCCCAACAACGGCTGCTCGAAAAAGAAGCGGCGGTTCGTACGCGAACCGCCGCTCTTCATTTTCCTTAAAAAATTATAGTATAAATTAAGTTGCTGGCTGTGTTTTCTTTATTTTGGATAACATAAAGACACTAACTATAAAAGCTATAGTAAAAAAGCAAGCACCATAAAAACACGGCGTTAAAAATGGATTAACCAGTCCGACCGCACAACCTAAAGTGCAAACGCGCTTGTTGAGCCAGTTGACAAGTTCAATAGTAAAATTGGTCCAAGCAAAAACCGTGCCTAACAATAATACAATGAATTGAGTGATAACTAATTTTTTCATAGGTGTGTCTTTAAATTATTATTTTAACTTATTTATTATACCACGATTAGCGTCTACTTCTACCATGTCGCCATCTTTTAAGACTTTGGTGGCAATACGAGTGCCAATAATACAAGGTTTTTTCATTTCTCTGGCTACTATGGCCGCATGACAAGTTATACCTCCTTCGTCGGTCACAAAAGCACTAGCTTTATTCATAGCTATCATATAAGCAGGAAAGGTCATCTGAGTAACCAAAATATCTCCTTGTTTAACTTTTGATAAATCACCAGTAACTGTAACAATTTTAACTAAACCAGATACCGAACCTTTATAAGCGATAGTACCTTTTATTTCCTTATCTTTTATAACTTCGTCTTTAAGTATTTTTTTATCATAAAAATTAAAACTTCCTTGATAACTGAAAACTGAAAAATTGCTATTGTATTTTTTTGGCTGACCATTGATTAAACTTTGGACTGTATAATACCTTAGATCCTCAAATTTTATATTATAATGTTTGGCTAGTCTTTTCAAAAATGGTCTCATCGAAAATAATAAATGATAAAAAACATCTGTTCTTTCTGTACGGAAAAAAACTAGCTCCTGCATTTGGGCTACCAATTTTTTCATATCATTTGGCACTCTTGGTCTTTGGTGCTTAGTTGGCCTAGTTATTTCCTTCATCTGGGTTTTTATCTCCTTGATTGAGTAAGGACGACTAAAACCATCTCTAATTCTAACCCAAGCAAAATTTTTGTGGATATCTTCTGCCTTATCTCCACGTAAAATAGCCTCACTCATTTTAGCACTAAAATTTTTCTTACGCGGGAAACTAATATCACCAATAAATTTTTCCGAATCTTTTATTTGATGCTTTTTGATAGCTTGATCCAATTTTTCTTTATATACTCTTTCTAATCCGTGTGCCATCCAAATATAAGTAGAATTAACACATAAAATTTCTCTCAAATTATCTAGCTGTAAACTTATATCACCTTTTTTATCTTGATTTATTTTTTCTATTTTTTTTAAACTATCAAAATGAAATTTTTTTAAACTTTGAGATAAACCAAAAATTGAATCTCTCTTTAACCATTTTAGAAGGCAAACAGACATCCTGTCCCAGACTAACTCACTTTGATACCAAAAACCATACTGAAAAAAGAAAGCTTCCATTTCCACTTCTTTGGCTCCTATTTTTACAAAATTACTTTTAGTTTCCCCACCTTTAAAAAGAGAAATACTAAAAGCCTGCCAATCACGCTCTATCCATTTTTGCCAATTATATTGCTTTAATTCTTTCTCATTTATCATGTATTTGTATTTATTTTATAATTTTTACCCAACTGTGATTGGCATTAACCTCCACTTCCATGCCATCTTTAAGCACTTTGGTGGCAATCTTAGTGCCAATAATACACGGTATGCCCAGTTCCCTAGAGATAATCGCTGCGTGGCAGGTAATACCACCTTCGTCAGTCACAATGGCCGCGGCTTTTTTCATGGCTGGCACATAATCTGGACGCGTCATCACAGCTACCAAGATGTCACCCGGCTCTACCTTGTCCACTTCCTTGGCACTGCCCAATATCTTGACCCGACCGCGAGCCTTGCCCAGACTGGCAGTTAAACCACGGAA
>JAHFJB010000064.1 GCA_023246135.1 Candidatus Parcubacteria bacterium | reverse complement strand
ATTAAATCTAAAATAATTTTTTTATTTTGTTCTTTGGCGGTTTTTGATTTCAGAGTATCAATAATTACGTCAGCAATGATAGACATTTCAGTTTCTTTGAGACCGCGGGTAGTTAGAGCGGCCGTGCCTAATCTAATGCCCGATGGATCCATAGGCTTGCGCTCATCATAAGGAACCATGTTTTTATTAGTGTAAACATTGACCTTGTCTAGCAAGCTTTCTGCTTCCTGGCCAGCCAGACCTACGGTGGTGACGTCTATTAGAAGCAGATGATTGTCGGTGCCGCCAGAAACCATTTTGATACCAGCTTCGCGAAATTTATTTTCTAGAATTTTGCAGTTTTTTAGAATTTGTTCTTGGTAAGTTTTAAATTCTGGTTTTAGGGCTTCAGCAAAAGCCACGGCTTTGGCCGCAATGATGTGTTCTAGTGGACCGCCTTGTATGCCTGGAAAAACAGCACTATCAATTTTTTGGGCTAGAGTTTTCTTATCGTCTGGTCTTAAACGATCTTGGATTTTTGATAAGATTATGGCCCCGCGTGGTCCGCGCAAGGTTTTGTGGGTAGTAGTAGTAACTACGTCAGCTACTGGCACAGGATCGGGATGCAGGCCAGTGGCTACTAGTCCAGCGATGTGGGCCATGTCTACCATTAGATAGGCGCCGACTTCATCAGCAATGGCTCTGAATTTGTCAAAATCAATTTGACGTGAATAAGCTGAAGCACCGGCTAAAATTATTTTTGGTCTGTGCTCTTTAGCTAGAGCCAAGACCTCATCATAATCAATAGTTTCAGTTTCTTTATTTACACCATAGTGAATGAATTTATAAAATTTACCGGAAAAATTAACGGGATGGCCATGAGTCAAGTGTCCACCATGAGCCAGAGAAAATCCTAAGATAGTGTCGCCTAAGTTGGCCAGGGCAAAGTAAGCTTCCATATTAGCTTGAGAGCCGGCATGAGGTTGAACATTGGCATGCTCAGCACCAAATAATTTTTTGACGCGTTCAATGGCCAGATTTTCAGCTTGATCAATGAATTCATTGCCGCCATAATATCTTTTGCTGGGGTAGCCTTCGGCGTATTTATTGGTTAAGACTGAACCAGCCGCTTCTAGGACTGCTAAAGATACAAAATTTTCCGAAGCAATCATTTCGGCGCCTTGTCTTTGGCGCTCTAGCTCAGCTTTTAAAATGTTAGCGACCGCAGTGTCCGCTTTGGCTAAATATGTCATGTATTTTAGATATTAATAATCGGTATTTAGTTTAGCATATTTAATCTTTTAAGCAATGTTTCTATGAAAAAGTCTAGAGGCCAGCCCACAGGGGGACTGGCCTCTTTCGGATGCCCGTCTAGGGTGTTATCGGATGTGATCGATGAGGATCTCGCGGCAGAAGATTAATCGGCCTCTTTCGTTGACGCGAGCTTCGATCTTGCCCTCCCTTACCCAGCGGCGCAGGGTATTGGCTGTCCGGCCAATGAGCTGGCCAGCTTCATTGGCGTCCATGGGCTTGACCATGTTCTTCCACAGCTTGTGGATGAGGTCAGTCAGTTGGCTATTGGTCAGGTCCCAACGCCGAGCCAGATCAATGACGCGATCCATATCTTCTGGAATCCAACCCTCGCCTTCAGTTAGTACGGGGATGATGAGGTCGCGAATGATCTCTTTCTTGCGGACTTGCTTGGGGTTGCCAAAGGCCTTGAGCCGCCAGAGCTTGTCTAGGTAGGCGACAAAGTCTCGCCGCCTATCCGAGGACGTGTCTTCGTACCAGACCATTTTCATGGTATTCCCCTCCCTAGCGGGTTAGCAGGCGGTGGAGTGTGCGGAGCATTTACTATATTAGCGTTTTTTAGATTTTTGTAAAGTCCTAGAGATTTTTAACCATATAGGTGCCTTGCAGGCGGTAGCCTAATTTGCGGTAGTAATTTCTAACACCAATTCCAGAAATGACAGCAATTTTTTTAAAATTATTTTGTTGGCTTATTTTTTCCGCTTCTAGCATTAGTTTTTTGCCTAGGCCTAAGTGTTGGATTTGGCTTACTTCATCATCTTGAGCTTGGTCATAGACTGGGATCATCTGGCCATAGACATGGAGTTCACGAATTAGAGCGGCCTTGTTTAATTCTGGTAATATATTTTTACTCTGAGGATTGTTAAAGCGTAGTCGTAAAAAAGCATAGACCTTGCTTTTGTCAGGGTTCTCTAGACTTAAGAAAATTTCGCGCCCTAGTGAAGCTGGATATTCTCTAGTGACTAATTCCATTTTGTTTATATCTTGGCTGTCACCCCGCACTTCGCGGCAACGCAAACACTGACAAGACTTGCCTTGCTTCTTAAGTTCAGCTTGTAGATATTGGCGTAAGTTAGTTATTTTGTTGCCGGCCACAATGCTTTCTTTGGGAATATCACGAATAAGGCGATTGATGCGCACATAAGGTGGAACTAATTTTTTTATTTTGAGCAATAGATTACTTAGTTGTTTGATGGTATAGGGTTTGTATTTGCCTTTTTTGTACCATTTGTAGAGTTCGGCATACTCACTAACAATGCAGGGGTAGATTTTTATTTGATCAGGCTGCAAATCTGGTGAAGAAAAAACATATTTAAACATCTCTAGGTCTTTGGTCGGAGTGGAGCCTGGCAAGTCGGGCATATAGTGGTGGTCAACCTTTAGTCCAGCTTCTTTGAGGAGGCGGGTGGCAACAATACTTTGTTCTAAACTGTGTCCGCGTTTGATTAGTTTTAGAATTTTATCGTCAGTATGTTGTATGCCCAATTGGACACGGGTACAGCCTAAGCGCCGCATTTTTTTTATTTCCGTGGGGCTAACAAAGTCAGGTCGAGTCTCTAAAGTCAGGCCAATAATTTTATATTTGGCAGTTTCATTGATTTTTTGTTCGCGCAAAAGGCTGTGGGGTTTTCTTTTATTTGGTTTGCCAAAGGTATTAGCAGCATAGAAACAATCGCGTATAAAATCATCTTGGTATCGGCTAGGGTAGACTGACCAAGTGCCACCCAAGACCATGAGCTCCAGCTTGTCGACAGCGTGGCCATTATTTTCTAAGGCTTGGATGCGCATAATGACTTGCCGTTTGGCATCAAAAAGATTCATCTTGGCCCGGGCTGCTGCCGGTTCATTGGACAAATAGCTTTTAGGCATATCGGGCTCAGTCGGACAATAGACACAACGGCCCGGGCAGACAAAGGGTTTGGTCAGTACAGTAATAACTGACACACCGGAAAGAGTGCGTACGGCCCGTTTTTTTAGGAGCTGCTCAAAATTTTTATTGGCTTTTATTTTTTTGTTTTTTACAAGTTGACGGTAAGCAGAAATCAGGGTAGCCTTAGTATGAGGTGCTAGCTGATGTTGGCTAAAGGCACGGCGAAACGCCCGGACAAATTCAAGCTCATTAGAATATTTTTGCTTATATAATTCTAATAAAATTTTATTAATTAAGTTGTCGTTTATTTTTTTTACCATGTCAGATATTAAAAAAAATTTACAAAATACTTACAATCAGATTGCCCCAGACTTTTCAGCCACGCGGGCTTATCCTTGGGAGGAATTATCTGTTTTTATACCATATTTAAAAAATGGCGGCAAGGTATTAGACTTAGGTTGCGGTAATGGACGGCTTATTAAGGTATTGGAGGATAGCCAGATGCCTTATGATTATACTGGCGTGGATTTTAGCGCCGAGCTAATACAGGCGGCTAGGGTGAAATACCCCAAGCACAAATTCGAAGTGGCCGATATGCGAGAAGTGGATTATCCGGAAGCCAGCTTTGATTTTATTTTTTTAGTGGCATCTTTTCATCACTTGAGGTCAAAAAGAGAGCGCCAAGCCATGCTGGAAAATATCCATGATTGGCTTAAGCCTAATGGTTATTTGTTTATGACTAATTGGAATTTGTTGCAGAAAAAATATATTAAATTTTTTATCAAACATATTTTTGATAAAAAATCATGGAATGATGTTTT
>JAHFJB010000063.1:2749-4000 GCA_023246135.1 Candidatus Parcubacteria bacterium | reverse complement strand
TAGCCGATTTTCTGAATTTGGCATTGTGCCTCAATCCAATGCTCCACATAGCATACAAAATCCTACGATGCACTGGTTTAAGACCATCACGAACATCCGGCAGAGCCCGAGACACGATAACGCTCATAGCGTAATCAATATAAGAGCTCTCCATTTCTTCCACAATGGCTCTAGGTTCAATCCGACCCAAATTGTTAGTCAAGTCAACTTTTGTTTCTTCGGGCTTATCCACTGATTTTGGTTTTAAAGCTTTTTCTTTAGCCATAAACTAAAATATTATAAATATATTTTTAAATTAATTTTGTGTGGACGTAGAAGTCGGAGTAGTGGAAGCCTGTTTATCTTTGACATAGCTCTGTGCTTCCTCTAATAATTTCTGCCGTTCTATACTACCAAGCATTTCTTCGCCTAATTCTTGACTCTTTAAGGTACCCAACTCCCAACTGTCTTTGACACTATCTACAGTCTGAGCTGTCTGCTGATTGATCTCATCCCAAAATTTCTGGCTAGCGTTGTCCGCAACATTATCTACTGGCGCTATCCGAAATTTTTGTGAAAAAATAAAAACAGTGACAATAAGCGCCAGTCCAAACAAAGCTAAAACCTTTTTGTTATCAGCAAAAAAAATCATATATAAACTAGCTTGCCTTGAGGATTACCAATTTCATATCCTCCTGAGGCAAATCTTTTTTCTTGATATTAAATTTTTCTGTTTCCTCCGGCTTCAAACCAATTTCTTTGACAAAGACAGCAACATCATCAGCCTTGAGCTTAAAACTGCCATCCTTGTGGCAACTAGGAATAACTATGCGCGGCTCTAACTGACGAATAAGCCTGGCGGCTTCCTTGGCAGTAGCCAAATCTCCTCCGCCTACTGGCACAATCAAGATGTCAGCGCCCTCTACTAATTCCAAATCTCCATTAGACAATTCCTGATGACCTAGCTCTCCCATAAAAGCAATCTTCATATCCTCAAAAACTATCAGGTAAACAATGTTTTTATTTATTTCTTGACCATAAACAAAAATATCCTTCATCTCATACTCGCCCGCTGAGTCAATCACAAAGACATTGTCATCTACCTTAGTCTTAGCCACTTGGCTACTATCAGAAAATACGGCTATGTCCGACTTGACCTTGCCTAAGTTAGTGACTTTGTCCAAATTATAGGGATTAGTAGCCAAAGATTGATTGCTATTTTTGAGCTTAAAATAGTTAAAACCATGCCAAGAAATTGTCATATTTTTCGCT
>JAHFJB010000063.1:0-2739 GCA_023246135.1 Candidatus Parcubacteria bacterium | reverse complement strand
CTTATTTAAATCAATATTAACGCTATTATATTAGCATAAAAACCCCCTAAAGTAAACCCCGTTAGAGAATCATATTTGCCTTAAAAATAAGGGGAAAATTAGTTTTTTTCTAATAAATTTCAACTAAAAAATAAAGTCAAAAAAATCAGTAATTCTCTAACGGGGTAAAGTATAAAAAGCACCAAAAACCCCATAGAAACTGGGCACTTTTTCACTAAAAACCGCCTTTGGGCTAGCCCTTGATTTATTTTTCAATTTATGGTAATCTAAGCCAACTGTTTAAGGGTATTTAACTAACTCCAAGCTAGTTTAAACAGTAAATACTAGCTTGCAGACTTGCCAAAAACCCGCTTCAACGAGGCGAGCTGGCAGGTTAATAATTAATCATTAAAATGTCAGACACACAAATCACTCAAAACCCAATGGATGCGCTGCTCGAAAAAGAAGGAGCTAGCAAAATTCCAGGGGTAGGCGACCTCGTCAGTGGCGTGGTCATCAGTATTTCAAAAAACGAAGTTTATGTGGATCTAGCCGGTATCACTACTGGTATAGTCCGCGGCCGGGAAATCTACGATGAATCAGAAGAATTTTCCAATCTCAAAGTCAGCGATAAAGTCTCTGCTACAGTAATTGGCCTAGACAATGAAAATGGCTACATGGAATTGTCCTTTAGAGAAGCCGGCCACAAGCGAGCTTGGGACAATTTAGAAAGACTCTACAAAGAAGGAACACTGGTAGAAAGCAAAGTCGTTGACGCCAACAAAGGCGGACTAATGATAAAAATCGGCAATGTTGTCGGTTTCTTGCCAGTTTCCCAACTAACTATAGAACATTATCCTCGGATTGAGGGTGGCGACAAGAGTAAAATTTTGACTCACCTCAAATCTTTTATAAACCAGCCTCTCAAAACCAAAATCATCGACGTTGATGAAAAAGACGAAAAGCTGATTGTTTCCGAAAAAGCGGCTTGGGATGAAAAACAGAAAAAAGCCATCTCTCATTATGTTGTCGGTGACAAAGTCAAAGGCAAAGTCACTGGCGTAGTGGACTTTGGCGCTTTTGTAGAATTCGGCGACAACCTCGAAGGTTTGGTTCACATCTCCGAATTGGCTTGGCAGAGAATTGATAACCCGCGCGACATAATCAAAGTCGGCGATGTGGTTGATGCGGAAATCATTGATATTGATGACACTAAAATTTCTTTGTCCCTCAAAAAACTGCAAAAAGACCCTTGGGTAGAGGTCACCAACAAATATAAAATTGGCCAGAAGATAAAAGGTCTAGTACTCAAGGTCAATCCTTTTGGCGCTTTTATTGAGCTGGACAATGATATCCATGGCTTGGTCCATATCTCTGAGCTTAGCGACAAAAAAGTCAACAACCCAGAAGATTTGGTAAAAGTTGGTCAAGAATATGAATTTGTTATTTTGACCATTGAACCAAAATACCATCGCCTAGGCTTGTCTCTTAAAGCTGCCAACAAAAAAGAAACTAAAAAATCCAAAGACAGCGACGAAACTCCTAAAAAAGTAGAGGTCAAAGAAGACGCTACTCCAGCTGAAACTACTACTCCAGTAGTTGAGGTCGCGCCTGAAGTACCAACTACTCCCGAAGTTAAATAAACTTTATATTTTTCACTTTTTGTGCTTAAATAAAATCATATGCGTAATATCCTAAAAAATTTCGCTATATTCTTTCTAGTGTTTGCGGTCATTGCCGCCCTCTTGGGCTTTTTTGGTAATAGCAAAAAAAATATTGAGACCGTGAGCCTAGCCAAGCTAGTAGACGAAATCAAAAAAGACGAAGTAGCTAGTGTCACTGTCAAAGGCAGCTCTATGGAAGTGGCTCTTAAGAACGGTCAAAAGCAAAACAGCAAAAAAGAAATAGCTGAATCATTGACCCAAGTCTTGAAAAACTATGATGTACCGGCCGACAAAATATCAGCCGTGGACATCACTGTCAGCGAAGAATCCAACTCGGGCATGTTTGTCACTACTATACTGCCCTTTCTAATACCGGGATTATTTATCCTTGGCCTTATTTGGTTTATGATGCGCCAAGTACAGGGTGTCAATAACCGAGCCATGACCTTTGGTCAGAGTGGCGCTAAACTGGCTAACCAGCAAAAGCAAAGATATACTTTCAAAGATGTCGCTGGTGCCAAAGAAGCCAAAGAAGATCTGGAAGAAATAGTCCAGTTTCTCAAAAATCCACAAAAATTCATATCCCTAGGCGCTAAAATACCCAAGGGCGTCCTGCTCTTAGGCGCACCGGGCACAGGCAAGACCTTACTCGCCCGTTCTGTATCTGGTGAAGCTCGCGTACCCTTTTTCCATATCTCCGGATCAGAATTTGTTGAGATGTTTGTCGGTGTGGGTGCTTCTCGCGTCCGCGACTTATTTAAGCGCGCCAAAAAAGCTGCCCCTTGCATTATATTTATTGATGAAATAGATGCGGTGGGACGCCAACGCGGTGCCGGACTGGGCGGTTCACATGATGAAAGAGAGCAAACCTTGAATCAAATATTGGTAGAAATGGATGGTTTTGATAACCAGACCAATGTCATAGTCTTGGCCGCTACTAACCGGCCCGATGTCTTGGATCCAGCCCTACTTCGCCCCGGACGTTTTGACCGCCAAGTAGTCATTGATTTGCCTGACATCAAAGACCGCGAAGAAATATTAAAAATCCATGCTCAGAAAAAACCACTGGCCCCCGATGTCAATCTCAAACTAGTAG
>JAHFJB010000062.1 GCA_023246135.1 Candidatus Parcubacteria bacterium | reverse complement strand
ATGTTATCCGGGTTAAACTGGATCGAGGGTTCGAATCCCTCCCTCTCCGCCAACATAAATACAAAAATAAATGTTCGAACATCTAATAGACCTTTTTACCCATATAATCTCTACGGCTGGCTATACTGGCATTACTTTTTTAATGACCTTAGAGAGCATGGTTGTGCCTGTACCCAGTGAAGCGGTCATGCCTTTTGCCGGCATGCTCTGGTTTTCCGGTAAAATGTCTTTTTGGTTGATTGTAGTATTTAGCACTATGGGCAGCATAATTGGCTCACTTATTTCTTATTATATTGGTTTGTATGGCGGTAGACCTTTGATAAAAAAATACGGAAAATATCTTCTACTGAGTGAACACGATTTGTCGCTGACTGAAAAATTTTTTGCCAGATTTGGTGATAAAACAATTTTTATCAGCCGTTTTATACCAGTCATAAGACATCTAATATCTATACCGGCCGGCACTGGCAAAATGAATATTGCCAAATTTATTACTTATACTGTGATTGGCGCTGGCCTGTGGAATGCCCTCCTTACTTACCTAGGTTATAAGTTGGGCAGCAATTGGACAGAAATAAGAAAGTATAGTGAAGTAGTCGATATAATCCTTGTCATATTATTAATTACCTTGATTGTTTTCTATTTTTATAAAAAGCGTAAACACTCTGAGCCGTCAGTTTAATTTATATGGCCTCGTAGCTCAATGGATAGAGCATTTGGTTGCGGTCCAAAAGGTTGCAGGTTCGATTCCTGCCGGGGTCACCACGGAGAGTTGGCAGAGTGGTCTAATGCGACAGTCTTGAAAACTGTTGTCCCGCAAGGGACCGGGGGTTCGAATCCCTCACTCTCCGCCATAACAATGTAATTTCCTAATAAACAGACCACATTAAATGGTAGAAATAAAATTGATTGTCAGCCTAATAGTTGGCATTGCCTCTGGCTTTGTCGGGGCTATCGCTGGCGCGGGCGGATTAATTTCTATAGCCTTTTTACTTTTTCTAGGTATACCTCCACAAATAACCTTAGCCACAAATAAATTTGGTGGCCTCGGCTTAAGCTTTGGGGCCTTATTTAAATTTATCAAAGAGAAAAAAATAGTCTGGAAGTATGCTCTCTTATTAAGCATTTTTGGTATTGCTGGCAGCTTAATCGGTTCTAATATTTTACTTACGATAAATGTAGCCATTTTACAAAAACTAATAGGAATTTTGCTTATTATTTTGGTGCCGACCGTTTTTTTAAAAAAGAGTTTTGGCTTAGAAGAAAGACCAACATCAGCAAAAAGAAAACTCTTTGGTTGTCTGCTATATTTTTTAATTTCAATCATTGCTAGCTTTTTTGGAGGCTTGGGCGCTATAACCATAAGTATTGTGGTTTTCTTCTTTGGCCTTTCTATCATCAAAGCCAATGCCACCGAACTTTTTTCTTATTCAGTATTTTCCTTATCAGCAGTAATAATCTTTGCTTTTAACGGACTTATAGATTACCGGATTGGAATCGCCCTTTTCCTTGGCATGCTTATTGGAGGATACTTGGGCGCTCAGGTAGCCATTAAAAAAGGGAACAAATGGGTTAAAGTCTTTTTTTCCATTGTGGTTATTGCCTCGGCTCTTAAAATTTTATTAAGCTAATAAGGAAAAATCTACTATTATAAAATGCTATGTAAATAGTTTTTTATTTTTGGAAAAAATGTGTTATAATATAAGAAATCAAACAAATATATGGCCAAAGATAAAAAATTAGCTCCAACAGCGGAAAATGAGGAAATAATGGAGGCCTATCAAGATGAGCCCAATATCCCTGATTTTGGCAAAATTTGGGCCAACTGGGAATTTCCCGAGTTTATACAGCACTCTAGAAGTGGCACTTGGTTCACTGTCATGAGTATCCTCCTGGTAGGTATGCTGGCCTATTCTTATCTTAGCAAAAACTTGCTTTTTGCCATTATCCTCGTACTATTTGTGATTATATACTTCATCATTGAAAGGCGCGGCCCAGTTGTTATACAATTTGCTATTACTGAAGATGGCCTGCTCATCAATGACAAATTCATAGAATATGCTGAACTTGATGAATTTTATATTATCTATTATCCACCCGACATAAAAAATCTATATTTCCAGCCGCGTAACCGTTTTAAAGAAAAAATAGTGGTGCCACTGGAAGATCAAAACCCCATGGCCATCCGACAAACCTTACTAAAGTATTTAGCTGAAGATCTGGAAAAAGAAGAAATTCCGCCCAGCGAGAGCTTGTCACGAATATTTAAGATATAGAAACCATTATTTAAAATAAACAAAAATAAAGCTGGACAGTCATGTTCAGTTTTATTAACCTCTTTATGCCAAAAACTCCTATAAATCTTGATAGCGATACTGACGAGCTGCATTCTATCGCCAGCAAGTTGTCCCCTACTCTAAAAAAAATAGGCATTAGCACTATCGGTGATCTTTTGTGGTACTTTCCTTGGCACTATGATGATCTAAGCCAAGTCAAAAGCATCCAAGAGCTGGCCGAGGGCGAGCTAGCCACCATACAGGTGACTGTTAAAAGCATCAAGACCTATCGCTCTTGGAAAAGAAAAATGATTATTACCGAAATGCTGGCTAATGATGACACTGATACTGTCCAAGTGCGCTGGTTTAGGCAAAAATTTGTCGGCCAAATACTAAAACCCGGTGATGCTATATATCTTAGTGGCAAGCCGCAAAAAAATAATCTCACTTGGCAGATGATTAGTCCGGTTTATGAAAAAGTCAAAGACAAGCCTATCCACAGCGCCCGTTTAGTACCGATGTATCACTTAAGTGGCCCCATCACCCAAAAACAGCTACGCTTTTTGATAAACAAAGCACTAGAGGATATAAAAATCATGGCCGATCCCCTACCGGTGGATATACTTAACGCCGAAAAATATCCTTGGCTTCATGAAGCTCTGCAAGAAATACATTTCCCGACTGAAGAGCAAAAGCTGGCCCAAGCTACCGCTCGGTTAAAATTCCAAGAATTATTTTATCTGCAGTGCAAATATCAATTGGCTAAGCAAGATTACCAAAGCCACCCTAGTTATGATTTACCTATTAAACAAAACCTAATAAACGAGACTACTCAAAATTTACCTTTTAAACTCACCCCTGACCAAGATAAGGCCCTAAGTGAAATCTTGTCTGATATTAGCCAAAAACAACCTATGAATCGCTTGCTGGAAGGCGATGTTGGCTCCGGCAAAACTGTCGTAGCGGCCTTAGCTGGTATTAGTGTCATGGCCTCTGGCTACCAAGTAGCCTTTATGGCGCCAACCGAAATACTCGCTCAGCAGCATCTAACAACTATCAAAAAAATAATTGACCAAAAATACTGGCCAGATATAGCTATATTTACCCGCACCAATTGCCGATTAGCCGATGGTTCTAACTTGAGCAAAACTGAGATGATTACCAAGATAAAAACCGGCCAAGCCAAATTTATCATTGGCACCCATGCCCTAATCCAAGAAAAAATCAATTTTAAAAAACTAGGCCTAGCTATCATCGACGAACAGCATCGCTTTGGCGTCAAACAGCGTAAGAGCTTAAAACAAAAAAATAGTGACCAGCGTGTGCCACATCTATTATCTATGACGGCTACGCCGATACCGAGGACACTTTCCTTAACTCTTTATGGTGATTTGGATATTTCGTTAATAAAAACTAAACCCGCTGGCCGCCAGCCAGTCAAGACATTTTTGGTGCCCGAAAAAAAACGAGCTGACGCTTACAAATTTATCCGCGAAAAAATCAATAATGGCCAACAAGCTTTTATCATTTGCCCACTCATTGATGAGAGTGACAGTTTGGGATTCAAGTCAGTCACTCAAGAATACGATCGCTTGGCTAATGACATCTTTCCTGATATTGCTATAAAAATGATACACGGCCAGCTAAAACCTGAGGACAAAGAAAAAATCATGACTGATTTTCGAGCCAACAAATTCCCTATGCTGGTGGCTACTTCAGTCATTGAAGTAGGCGTAGATATTCCCGGGGCAACACTCATGGTTATTGAAAGCGCTGAAAGAT
>JAHFJB010000061.1 GCA_023246135.1 Candidatus Parcubacteria bacterium | reverse complement strand
GGCAAAAAATTCATCTCAATTTTAATCATACCGTCGCCTTGGCAGTTTTCACAGCGACCGCCACGTACATTGAAACTAAAGCGTCCAGCTTTGTAGCCCCTGATTTTAGCTTCCGGCAACTCGGCAAATAAATCTCGGATATAAGTAAAGACTCCAGTATAGGTAGCTGGATTAGAACGTGGCGTACGGCCTATGGGCGACTGGTCAATGTCGATTACTTTATCAATATGCTCCAAACCTTTGATGGCTTTGTGCCGGCCAGGATTATCTTTAGACCGATAAAAATGCTTAGTCAAAGTCTTGGCTAAGATTTCAGTCATGAGTGTTGATTTGCCGCTACCTGAGACGCCAGTAATACTAATAAATTTCCCTAAAGGAAAATTAACATCTATATTTTTTAAATTAAATTCACTGGCGCCAATTATAGACAAAAATTTGCCGCTACCTTTGCGATATTTCTTAGGCAAAGGAATGCTCTTTTTGCCAAGCAAATATTGACCAGTTAAAGAGGCTTTGTTGGCTTTGATAGCTTCAGGTGTGCCCTGAGCCACAATCTCACCGCCATGTTTGCCAGCTCCCGGTCCAATATCAATCACGTAATCAGCAGCAAGTATAGTCTCTTCATCATGCTCTACTACTATCACGGAATTACCTAAATCACGCAAATCTTTTAAAGTAGCAATAAGCTTGGCATTATCGACTTGATGCAAGCCAATAGATGGCTCGTCCAAGATATATAAAACACCAGTCAGAGCCGAACCAATCTGTGTGGCCAAGCGAATGCGCTGGGCTTCACCGCCAGAAAGTGTGCTAGCGCCTCTATCCAAGGTCAAATAATCCAAACCAACATTACTTAGAAATACCAAGCGGTCTTTTATTTCTCTGACAATCTGCTTGGCAATTATAGACTCACTTTCCGATAGTTCCTTAGGCAAATCAAGAAAAAACTTTTTCAACTCCGTAATATTCATAGCGGCTATACCCGCAATGTTCTGTTCAACAACTTTGATATTTAATACTTTTTCACTTAACCTCTTGCCTTGGCAAGTTTCGCAAATCTCAATGCGCATATAGCGCTCAATTTCACTGCGAATATAATCTGAGTCAGTCTCCCGATAACGCCGCGCTAGGTTAGGCATCACACCTTCAAAAGTAGTCTGGCTATAATTGCCAAATTTGGAGTTATCACCATCTAGACGATACTCCGCATCGCCCGTGCCCTCTAAAATAATATCCAAATGTTTTTTGCTGAGCTTAGCCACTGGCACGCGCGTAGAAAAACCATGCTTTTTAGCAACTGCTTCAATGATGGCATTGTACCAAGCTTGATTGGCGGCTGTCCGCGACCAAGGTCGGATAGCGCCTTCAGCTAAAGATAATCTTTTGTTGGGAATCACCAGTTCTGGATCCACCGTCAGCTTAGTACCTAAGCCAGTGCAAGTGGGACAAGCACCATAAGGGCTGTTGAAAGAAAAAAAGCGAGCTTCAACATCTGGAAAACTCACCTCAGGGTGTGTCGGACAAGTAAAATGCTCACTAAATAATAAATTTTTATTTTCGCGTGGCAAATAAACTGACAAAAAGCCATTACCAAGATCAAGGGCTGTACCCAAAACTTGGTGTAATCTATCCTTGGTCTGGCGAGTGCCATCACGACGCAAATGGTCAATTACTAGTTCTATAGTATGGCGTTCATGTTTATCAAAGTCTTTCTTTATTGCTTCTTCTAATGTTATTAGAACGCCATCAATACGCACTTTTTTGTAACCAGAGGCTTTAACGCTCTCTAACACCTTATAGACATCCCCTTTTTTGTCGCGGGCAATAACCGCTAGAAGCATGAATTCGCTATCAGCTGGCAACTGCCAGATTTTCTCAGCAATTTCTTTAGGACTTTGTTTGAGTAAAGCTTGACCGCATTGGGGACAGTGCGGTACGCCAATTTTGGCAAAAAGTAAACGCAGATAATCATAAATCTCCGTGACCGTGCCGACAGTTGAGCGCGGATTTCTAGATGAGGAGCGCTGATCAATAGATATGGCTGGAGACAGCCCGTCAATCTGATCAACATCAGGTTTATCCATCAGACCCAAAAATTGTTTAGCATAAGAAGACAATGACTCCACGTAGCGACGCTGACCTTCAGCATAGATAGTATCAAAGGCTAGAGATGATTTACCACTGCCAGACAGACCGGTTATAACCACAAATTTATTGCGGGGAATTTTGACATCAATATTTTTGAGATTGTGGACGCGAGCACCTTTGATAGTAATATATTGTTGGGACATGGCCAAAAAATTAAGATATAATTCCCGTCTATGGTATCACGAGTTTCTTAGGAAGTCAATGACCGTGGGGTAGATATCCCTAATCATTACTTATTTTTATAATAAAACTAGGCCGCTCCCATTTTATACTTTCAATAAACTACCACTAAGATTGACAAAAACGATAAACTCTGTTAGTATGAAATAGTTAATTATCACTAGACATCATGAAAACAGCTCTGTATATCATTCAAATCGTTATTTCACTTTTGCTGATATTTACGATTTTACTACAACAAAAAGGTTCAGGACTAGGCATGGCTTTTGGTGGCGATAGCTCGGTTTATCGTACTAAACGCGGCGCCGAAAAGTTTATTTTCCGCCTCACCATAATCCTCGTAGTGCTATTTTTACTATCAGCTTTAGCTAATATATTTATTAACTAGCTTCTTTAGCTATTTTTGGAAGCATAGTTAGTCATTAATATAAAATCTATACCGTCTCTCTCACCTACTATTAAGAAAATGTTTGTTTTGTTTAGGGAAAAGGCAAAAGCATTGTCTGGCCTGATTTCTCGTTATTTTAAAATTATAAAAAACAAATTAGTACAGCCGGAAGCCACTGATGTTAACCAACAGCTCATCATACAGCTCAACAAAAAAAAACTACCTACCTGGAACCAGCTTAAACAATTACCCAAGTTTCTCAATCGCATAGAAAAATTAGAGCTAATCATTGCTTTAGTAATTTTCCTAGTCGCTGTCAGCTCTTTGGGTTGGCGCTACTATGTTAAAAAGTCCGATAGTGGCCCAGCCTATGGTGGCACTTATACCGAAGGCCTAGTGGGTTCACCACACCTAGTCAATCCCATACTCGCTTCCACTGATGTAGACCGCGATTTGGTCCGCTTGCTATTTTCCGGACTGATGAAATTCGATGATGATGGCAATATTGTACCCGATCTAGCTAGTGGCTACACTGTGGATCCGACCCAAACCACCTATACTTTTGAACTGCGCGATGACTTGCGCTGGCACGATGACAATCCTATTACGGCTGATGATGTTATCTTTACTATAAGTAGCATCAAAAATGGCGAATACGGCAGCCCTTATAAAAATAGTTTAAATGGCATCTCGGTATATAGAATCAGCGACAAAATTGTCCAATTCAAAATGGACCGCCCTTTCTCAGCCTTTTTGTCTATTATGACCATTGGCATTATTCCCGAACACTTGTGGTATAGTGTGCCCGCCTTTAGTGCCAACTTGGCTGACCTAAACATCAAACCAATAGGCTCTGGCCCTTATGAATTCAAATCACTCACCAGAGATTCTAGCGGCACTATCAAGAGTTATACCCTCAAGTCATATCATGACTATCATTTGGGACGTCCCTATATTGATGAAATAAATTTTAAATTTTATTCGGATTTTGAAACTGGCGTTAGCGCTTTGAAAAATAAAAATATAGATGGTCTGATATATCTACCCAAAGAATACAAAGATCAAATCAAAGACAAAGATATCACTCTACACAATCTACAATTTCCTCAATACACCGGTGTATTTTTTAACCCCAAAGACAATGAGCTCTTAGCTGACGGGGGGTTCCGCCAAGCTCTAGCTATCAGCGTGGACAAGGAGCGGATCTTGAGTGAAGTCTTAAATGGCGATGGCCAGGTTATATCTACCCCGATTTTGCCAGGTATTGTCGGCTATAATCCTGATCTCAAAGCCGAAGCATTGGATCCCGTCAAAGCTGGACAAATCCTAGACAAATTAGGCTGGACTAAAGCCGAGGGTGACATTTTCCGCAGTAAAAAAAGTGGCGATGAGAAAAAAGAATTGACCATTAAACTCACCACTGTGGATCAAGC
>JAHFJB010000060.1 GCA_023246135.1 Candidatus Parcubacteria bacterium | reverse complement strand
CGAACAACCGAAAAGATAAAGAAGCTATCTTAGCTATTTCTGACACTATTTCAATCAAACCGACAAAAAAGTTTATGGGGTTAACCAAAACAACAGTCGGCTCTTTGGTAATTTTTTTCGGTATTTCCAAAAGGGCTTTGATATTTACAAATTTATTAAAATAACTCCAGGCACCAACAGTAATTACGCCAAAAACATTGGCCGCTATCACTGAAAATAAACCTAGAGCTAAAGTAGTATTTAGATCAGCTGTGCCACCTCTTAGCAAGGGCAGGTGATTATAGGTAATAGAACCAATTCCCGGCAAGAGACCCAGCCAATTGTTAAATAGAATAAAAATAAATATGGAGAAAACTAGGGGGAAAACTTTTTCACTTTTCTTGCGGTCACTGGTCACTAAGTCCATCATACCCAAGGCTCCGGCGATAACTGTTTCTACAAAACCCTGAAAAACTGAAGGAACGCGATTATTCTTTATCCTGATAGTTGCTGCTAAAATAATAATCAAAAAAACTGCTACCCAAGAACTGAGCAAGGAATTAGTAATCGGTAAGTTGTTGACATGAAATATGGGCTCAGCATAAAGAGTATGCTCATGCTTCCCAGATTCTTCAACTTGATGAGTGGCGGCCTCTGGCTGCGTAGTATTTTCCAAAGGTAACTCCGCATTGCCAGCGGAATTTATATTATTGGTAAGATTGTTATTTGACTCTAAACTCATTATCTTTTTTCTTCTTTAGCATCATCTTGATTTGTCTTCTTGGCTCTATATTCAGCGTCTATTTCTTTCATATACTTTAGGCCAATCGAGCCAATACCTATTGATGATATAATAAAAGCCAAAACTGTAACTCCTAAAAATAGCCATGGCTCAGTACCATATTTATTATCTAGCCAGCGACCCAAAAACAGGGCGCCAACTACTGGGAAAGCTATCCAACCAGTGGTCTGGACGAACATTATTAATCCCTTCCTCATCCACTCATTTGACTGCTCATTTTGCTGACCTTTTTGGTCTTTCATCATACAAGTAAAAATTACAAAAAGCGGCTACATTATATATCTATAAGGCCAAAAAGTCAAGAGTTTTTATTTTTTAGTTGCCCTCTATTCTAGGCGAGGTTTATCCACATCTTCCAGCTCCAAATGACTGTCTTTATCGCTAATTTTCAAGATATCTTTGTCAATTTTATTGAATTCTTTGTTGGAAAAATTATAGGTATTAACAGCCGTACCCAACTGACTGCCTAATTTCTTGTGATAATCAGCGTAGACTACTAAATGTTTTTGTAGTTTTTCCACATTGATCCTGATTTCTTTGGCCGATTCCTCAATCTGAAGCGCCCTTAAGCCCTGAAGCACGGTCTGCAAATAGGCCGCAAAAGTAGTGGGCGAAACAATAATTACTTTTTTCTCATTAAAAGCATAATCAATCAAGCTGCGGGTATTGACCTTGACCGCCCCGACTTCATTGATAAGCAAATCATAATAAATGCCTTCAGCCGGTATAAACATAAAAGCAAAATCCAGTGTCTTTTCACTAGGACGAATGTATTTGGAAGTTTCGTCTATTCTTTTTTTCAAATCATTTTTAAATTCTTTTTCCAAAATTTCTTTTTTCTCTGGGTTATCCTCGCTGATAATGCGCCGATAATTTTCCAAAGAAAATTTGGCATCAACCGGCAAAATCTTATCTTTTATTTTTACCACGGCATCAACGGCCTCGCCATTTTTAAAATGATATTGCATTTCATAACTTTGCGGTGGCAAAATATTGGACAAAATCAGTTCCAAACTTGCCTCTCCCAAGTTACCCCTAGTCTTGGCATTGGTCAAAACTTTTTCCAAATTTTTGAGCTGATCAGTAAAGCTAACCACTTGCTTGTTGGTCTCTTCCAGCTTTAATAATTTCTCGGTCACATCTTTGGAAATACGACTAGTCTCCATAAACTGATCTTGGAGCATCTTGGATGAATGTTGGGTAGTAGAGTCAATCTTCTCATGCAACTGCTTGGTCAAATCAGAAATCTGCTGTTGCAACATAAGCAGTGATTTGTCGTCTTGGTTTTTTGGTTTTTTCAGTAATAACCAAATAACTACGGCAAAAGCGATAACTAATAAAATTGTGTTTAAGTATTGCATATATTTATATTCTATCAGGATAATTGGAAAATAGACCATCCACTCCCAATTCCATCATTTTTTTTATATCATCTTTTTCGTTAACTGTATAGACTAAAACTTTAAGACCTCTTTTGTGAGCGTCGTCTACATATTCTTGGCTTATAAATTCTAGACTAGGATTTAAAGAATAAGCTCCTAATTTTTGGGCAAATTCAGCATAACCAATAGGTATACCTGTTATCAAAGCGCCTATTCTTATAGTCGGCTTTAAATCCTTAAATTTTTTTAACTCGCGATGATTAAATGACGACACTAAAAAATCATCATTAGTCCAACCATGCTCGCTAATATACTCTCCTATCAATTTAGCGACTGGGCCGGCTGTGCCCGCTCCTTTCAATTCTATGTTTATAGGAACTTTTCTATCAATAAGATTAAAGACCTCATTAAGTGTCGGGATTTTTTCTCCTTTACCAGCGTCTAGCGATCTTATCTCAGCAAATGTTTTGTCCGCTACATAACCCTGGCCGTTGGTAGTTCTATCTACTCTATCATCATGAATAACTACCAATTCTCCGGTTTTTAAAACATAAACATCCAATTCCACCATATCTACTCCTAGATTGAGCGCTTTTTTGAAAGAAGCTAGAGTATTTTCTGGTTCATAGCCCATGGCTCCTCTATGACCGATCTTTAGCATTTATTTTAATTTAAATAACTTAATGGCATTATCACCTGTAATCTCAATAACTTCTTCTTCGTTCATGCCTCTTATGCTAGCTATTTTCTGAGCCACATAGCGGACATAAGCCGGCTCATTGCGACGGCCGCGATAAGGTTCAGGGGACAAATAAGGAGCATCGGTTTCTATTAGCATCCTATTTATAGGTATCCACTTTATAATTTCCTCCAAAACACCAGTCTTGTCAAATGTGACAATACCAGTGAAACCCAAGTGGAAACCCAGGTCTACAAAAGCCTTGGCTTCGGCTAAATTACCGCCATAACAATGAATCACTCCCCTACTTATACCAGTGTCTTTAAGCACATTATAAATATCTTGATAAGCAGACGCTTCGTCCCTGCCGTTTCGGCCATGGATAATCAAAACCAAATTATTTTTTGTGGCCAAATCAATGTGAGCGCGAAAAAGTTTTTCCTGCTTTTCTTTTATCTCAGCTATAGATTTAGCGCCTTTATCCAATGACTCCTGCAAATGCCAATAATCAAAACCAGTCTCACCCATAGCCACTACCTTGTCGGGGTTATCATCTATTAACCTTTGATAATCACTAGATCTAAATTCTTCATCATAAACATGAATGGGATGCAAGCCCAAGGCAGCATACATATCTTGATGAGAAGCCGCGATATCAATGGCCGTATTACTAGAAGCTATGGCGGCACCAACATTGATGACTTTCATTGGCACCTGATGACAACGATCTATCACTGCAGGTAGATCGTCGCTATATGCCTTGAAATTAAGATGGGCGTGTGAATCAACTAACATCTTTACAAAATAGATTGCATACTTTTTATAACTTGAGGGATAAAGGGTTTGATAATAACAGCAATGTCCACGGCTTTATGGGCCCACTGGGATTTTATCATCATATCCGAAACAGTAGTGCTAATCGGCCAAATAGACATCAGGTAAACTAAAGCCGCCACAACTACTGCACCACCAATCAAGCCAACTATAGCCCCCAAAAGCTTGTTAATCATATCAATAAAAGGAATAATATGAAAAACCCGATTGACCACTGAGACAATAATGCCCACCGCAATATTAACTGCCAAGAAAATAGCTACAAAACCTAAAATATTAGCCAAAGCCACATTGTCAAAATCAGCAACGTGCATAATCCACTCACCAGCTTTAATCATATTATTAGAGCCAGCCCAAATGCCAAAGATAATGCCAAAAAATCCGCCAATAGCACCGACCAGGCCTGTGCGGAAACCTTTCCAAGTAAAGAAAAAGAGAACTACTAGAATGAAAATATCAAATAGACTCATACGTTTTAAGTTATAAG
>JAHFJB010000059.1 GCA_023246135.1 Candidatus Parcubacteria bacterium | reverse complement strand
TGTTGGTGGTCGGCATGATTGTCTTGACTATTTGGCCGTTATATTTCGCTGATATTTATCAAAAAGTAAAGAGCCATTATTTAAGAACTTTTCTAAGTGGATTATTATTACTATTAGTTACACCACTAGCTTGTTTGCTTTTAGCCGTTACGGTCATTGGTTTGCCTATATCCGGTATTATCATGGTGTTGTGGTTGCTCATGCTATATATGGCCAAAGTTATGGGCTCTTGGCTCTTGGGCTCTTGGCTTAAGGAAAAATTATTTATGAAGCGCCAGTGGAGCAATTTATTTATTTTGGCCTTAGGAGTGTTTGTCTTTATTGCTCTGGGCAAGATTCCGGTGATTGGCACATTACTTATTATGATAGTTTATATTTTGGCCTGGGGCGCTACTATTAATATTTTTAAAAAAGAACTTAAACACTCATAAATTTTCAACGTGATGAATAGTCAGATTTTTAAAGCTTATGATATTCGTGGGATTTATCCTAGTGAAATAAGCGAGACAGATATTAACTCAATTGCTCAGGCTTACCTTAAGTTTTTGTCGCAAAAAACCGGCAAGCCTATCAAGGATTTGCAAATGGTAGTTTGTCGCGATGTCAGATTGTCATCAAAACCTATAGCCGACGAGGCCATAAAAGTTTTTTTGCAGTTTGGTGTTAGTGTCCATGATTTAGGCGAGCAGTCAATCAATGATTATTATTTTGCGGTGGGGCGCTACAAATATGACGGTGGTTTTATGGCCACGGCTTCACACAATCCACCTCAGTATGGTGGCTGCAAATTGGCTTACTACAATCTGGAGCATGCCAGTAGTATTGAATATTGTTCTGGCAAAGAACTATATCAATTTATGCAAAGTTTGGAACTTCCTCTAAGCGATGAGCAAATTCCCGGCAAGCTTGAACAAAAAGATATAAGCTCGGAACATTTGTCTCATATTATGTCTTTTGTTGATAAGCGAAAAGTTAGACCACTTAAAGTTGTGGTGGATACCGGCAATGGCATGAACGCTTTAATGATGCCTAAGATTTTTCATGAGTTACCTTGCGAGCTCATTCATCTTTTTCCGGAATTAGACGGCACCTATCCCAATCGTCCGCCTAATCCGCTTACGGCCGGAGCGTCAGACAAATTGGCTGCTAAGATAAAAGAAGTAGGAGCAGATATTGGTTTTATATGCGATGTTGATGGCGATAGGATTAATATTCTTGATGAAAAAGGTCAGTTTTATAGAGGTGACATGACACTTTTGCCTATGGTTAAAGCCATACTAGCTAAGAATCCGGGGGCGGGTATTGTCTACAATGTAATTTGTTCACACGCAGTTAAAGATCTAATCAAAGAGTGGGGCGGACGTCCTATAAGAAGCGAGGTTGGCTACCTTAACTTGGCTCGTCACATGAGACAGGAACAAGGCATTATGAGCGGTGAAGTATCGGCTCACTTTGCTTTTCGTGATAACTATTATGCGGACAGCGCTTTTATTGCTTTGGCCCTAGCTTTAGAGGCAATATCTCAAGACGGTCGGCCAGTATCAGAGATTATGAGGTCATATACTTTGTATTTTAAAAGTGAGGAACTAAATTTTGTAGTAGATAGTGTTAACACACAGTTAGATAAATTTCAGAAAAAATATCAAGCTAATCTTTGGGATGAAATGGACGGCCTTACTTTTGAATTTGATAATTGGTGGTTCAACATTCGGCCTTCAAACACTGAGCCGCTCTTGCGTCTGACCATAGAGGCCAATTCCGCAGAAATTTTGGCAGAAAAAATAAAAGAACTAGAGAGTTTGATAGATTTTAAAGAGCGTAAGCAATAAAAATGATTGGTATATTTGACAGCGGCTTTGGTGGTTTGACTATTTTCAAAAGCATTGAGAAAAAATTGCCAAATTATGATTATATTTATCTGGGCGATAATGCCCGAGCGCCTTATGGCAATCACAGTCAGTCAGTGATTTATCAGTATACCAAAGAGGCGGTAGATTATTTGTTTGCCCAGGGTTGTAGTTTGATTATTTTGGCTTGTAACACTGCTTCGGCTGAGGCCCTGAGGAAAATTCAGCAGGAACATTTGCCTCAAAAACATAAAAATAAAAATGTCTTAGGCGTTATTCGGCCTTTGGCGGAAGCAGCTAGCGAATTGACCAAAAATAATATTGTGGCGGTTATGGGCACGCGCAGCACTGTTGAGTCTGGCGCTTATACTCGTGAACTCAAAGAACAAAGCTTGCCTCGCGGTAAGACGGGTAAAAAAATTAAAGTAGTGCAAGAAGCTTGTCCACTCCTAGTGCCCTTGATAGAGGAGTCTATGGAAAAGACGCCGGCCGCCAAGATGATCTTAAAAAAATATATTCGACCACTTAAGAGTAGCCATCCCGACACAGTCATACTAGGCTGTACTCACTATGGCTGGATGCAGCGTGATATCCAAAAATATTTTGGGCAAAAAACAAAAGTTTTGTACAGTGGGGAGATAACAGCTACTAAGCTGGCCGAGTATCTAGCCAAGCATCCTGAGTATAGCCATACCCAGGCCAAGGGTAAGCGGCTATTTTTAACTACTGATAACAGCGATCGTTTTGATGCCGCCGCTAAAAAATTTTTGGGACGAACTATAAAATCTAAAAAAATTGATTTAACTTAAACATATATGGCTAAAATAAAAAATAAAATTCAAATAGCTTTTTTTGAAGCTGAGCCATGGGAAAAAGAATATTTGAGTAAAAGCCTCAAGGGTTTTAGGCTGATATTTTTTCCAGAAATATTGACCAAAAAAGATTTGAGTAAGATTAGGGAAATAAATATTTTATCGCCATTTATATACTCAAAAATTAGCGCTGAAATAATCAAGGCTTTGCCAAACTTAAAATTAATTGCCACTCGCTCTACTGGTTTTGATCACGTTGATATCAAGGCTGCTACCAAAGCTGGTGTAAAAGTAGCTAATGTACCGACCTACGGTGAAAACACTGTGGCCGAGCATACCTTTGGTTTGATATTGTCACTATCTCGAAAAATCCACACGGCTCATGAGCGGACAGTCAGGGGAGATTTTTCTTTAGAAGGGTTGAGAGGCTTTGATATTGCTGGCAAGACTATTGGCGTAGTCGGGGCTGGACATATTGGCCAGCACGTTATTCGTATTGCCCATGGTTTTGGCATGAAGGTTCTGGTGTATGATGCCCATCGTCATCCCAAATTAGCCAAGAGTTTAGGTTTTACTTATGTAACTTTGGATAATCTTTTGAAAAAATCAGACGTTATTACCCTGCATGCACCTTACAATAGACAGACTCACCATCTTATCAATCGACGTAATATCAGATTGCTCCAGCCAAATTCAATTTTAATAAATACAGCACGTGGCGGTTTAATTGATACCACAGCCATTGTTGACGGTTTGCGTCTGGGCAAATTGGCCGGTGTGGGTTTAGATGTATTGGAAGAGGAAAAGTATATATTGAAAGAGGAAAGAGAGCTCTTGTCGCCGCATTTTTCCGGAGCTCAGCAGATGGCTAAAGAATTCTTAACTACCATCGTAGAAAGTCATGTCCTTTTAACTTCTGACAAAGTGATTGTGACTCCGCATAATGCTTTTAACAGTCAGGAAGCCCTGGAAAGAATTTTGGACACCACTATAGAGAATATTAAGAATTGTTGTGATAAGAAACAGCTAAAAAATTTGGTGAAAATGTAAGATTGGTTGAATTCTTGATATAACAAAAACCCCGCGTTAGACGCGGGGTTTTTAAGATGCTTATTTAATAGCTAGTTTTGCAGACCAATCTTTAATAGTATTTATCAGATTACCGATGTTGAGAATGGGTTTGCCAAGATATTTGTTTCTTAACAAATCAAGGTTGGGGATATGCATTTTTTGACCGTCTTTGATGATATATATTTGAGGGCCACAACCGCGTATTAAAGTGCCATTGGCAAATTGGGTCAAAGTAGTGTTGGGTTTATTCTTGCACTCAACTATTTTTTCACCCAAAACTTGTGGGGTGACAATAGGGCTAGTGACAAGAGGGGTGAACATAGGGGCATTGCCACCATGGCCGCCGCCACTGTTGCTGTCGTCAGAGACTGGAGCAACCGGAGGAGTGTCGCTATTAGTCATTGGTGGAAAACCATAGTGCCCATAGCAGACCGCC
>JAHFJB010000058.1 GCA_023246135.1 Candidatus Parcubacteria bacterium | reverse complement strand
TGAAAAACTGCCTTTGGTAGATGAATACTTTAAGGTCAAGGGTCTCATTACCGCCACTGATATTGTCAATAATTATGACAACGCTAAGGCTAGCAAGGATAAAAAAGGCCGCTTACTTGTCGGTGCGGCTATTGGCGTACGGGATGGCTTTATGGATAGAGTTGACGCTCTGGTTAAAGCTGAAGCTGATGTGTTGGTAGTTGATATTGCCCACGGACATTCAGATAATGCCATAGATACTATCAAGGCTATCAAAGCCAAATATCCTGAAGCAGAAGTTATTGGCGGCAATGTCGCCACCGCCCAAGGCGCTCTAGATCTTATAAATGCCGGGGCTGATGCTATAAAGGTCGGCATTGGTGCTGGCTCAACCTGTACCACTAGAGTTACCACTGGCTTTGGCGTGCCCCAACTTACAGCCGTATTTAATACTGCTCAGGTTTGTCGGAAATACAATGTACCTCTTATTGCCGACAGTGGTATCAAACAACCAGCTGACTTCGTAAAAGCTATGGCAGCTGGCGCTGACACAGCTATGCTGGGTGGTCAATTTTCCGGTACCGAAGAAACACCGGGGCCAACCATTACCTACAAAGGCCGGCAATATAAGATATCTCGCGGTATGGCTTCACTCACCGCCGCTCTGTCTCGCCCTGATGCTAAAGAAAAAATCGCCCAAATCACTCCCGAGGGCGTAGAATCACGCGTACCTTACAGAGGGCCAGTCCAAAATGTCATCAACAACTTCATGGGAGGTTTGCGTTCTGGTATGAGCTATGGCAATGCCCGCAACCTAGAAGAGCTGAGACAGAATGCCGAGTTTATCAGAATCACTAACGCTGGTATTGTTGAGTCAGGCTCGCATGACAACGAAGTATTATAATGGCAAAAAAAATAAGAAAATTTCACCTTATTATTTTTGGTTGCCAGATGAACACCTCTGACGCTGAAAGATTGGCTACCGTCCTAAAACAATTGGGCTATCAAGAAACAAATAATGAAAAAGAGGCTGATCTGATTGGCGTGATTGCTTGTTCAGTGCGCCAAGCGGCTGTGGATAGAATCTACGGCAAGCTGCGCGAATGGCAACTAGTCAAAGTCAAACGACCACTCATCACTCTCTTATCCGGCTGTGTCCTGCCTCAAGACAGAAAAAAATTCAAAGACAAATTTGATTTATTTATTGATATCAACCATTTAGATCATATTGCTACTGACCTCAAAAACTTGGCGCCCGAAGAAAAACTAGCCTTATCTGATTTTTTTAGCATTGATCCCAGCTACCAATCAGACTATAGGGCCTATGTGCCTATAATGACTGGCTGCAATAAATTCTGTACTTACTGTGCCGTGCCCTATACTCGCGGCCGAGAAATGTCACGCCCCAGCGGACAAATCATTGATGAAGTAAAAAATCTATTGTCTCAAGGATACAAAGAAATAATTTTACTAGGGCAAAATGTCAATAGCTATGGTTTGGACCGTAAGGAAGAAATAAAATTCCCTGAACTTCTTAAAAAAATTGATGGCCTAGGCAAAAATTTTTGGCTAAAATTTTTAACCAGCCACCCTTATGATATGTCTGATGAGCTCATCGCGACCATGTCTAAGGCACAAAATTTAAGCCATTACTTACACTTACCCGTTCAATCGGGCTCTGATGCAGTTTTAAAAAAAATGAATCGCCACTATACTGTGGCTCATTATAAAAAACTAATTAAAAAAATTCGTGAGGCTATTGCTGACATAGCCATATCCACGGATATCATCGTAGGCTTCCCCACAGAAACTGAAGTACAATTTAAGGAAACCCTAAAATTAGTCAAAGAGGTCGGCTACAATACTGCCTACTTTGCCCAGTACTCTCCCCGCGTCGGCACAGCCGCTACCAAGATGTTCAAAGACGATGTGCCCAAAACTACCAAGAAAAAACGCTGGCAAGAGCTCAACAAATTAATTGGTCAGCAGTCGCTTAATTTTAATAAAAAACTAATCGGCAAAACTGCTCTGGTTCTAATTGATCAAAATGAAAAAATCGACAAGAATTACTTAAATTTAGGCAAATTGGCCAATTACACCACTGTAAAAATAAATACCTCAAAACCTCTTAAAATCGGGGGTTTTGTAAAAGTAAAAATTACCAAAGCTTTAAATTGGGGTGTGGAAGGCGCCATCATCAAAAAATGAAAACAGCTAAACCAAAAATAATAGTCATCTTGGGCCCGACTGCTTCTGGCAAGTCAGCTTTGGCAGTGAAATTGGCCAAAACTTTTAATGGAGAGATTATTTCGGCTGACTCACGACAAATATACAAGGGCCTCAATATTGCCGCCAACAAAATCACCAGAAAAGAAATGGCCGGAGTAAAGCATTATCTCTTGGATGTGGTTTATCCTAACCAAGAATTCAATCTTTATAATTGGCAAAAGCTCGCATTTCAAACTATTAAAAAAATTATTACCAAAAAAAAGTTACCAATTATTTGTGGTGGCACTGGCTTATACATTTGCTCCATACTGCAAAACTATGATTTGCATCCCACTGCCCCCCAGCTGCGAGAATGCCCTTATGATTTTATAATCTTGGGGCTTAATCCTAATAGGATTATTCTTTATGAGCGCACCAACGAGCGTGCCCAAAAAATGATTAAGGATGGCTCGCTTACTGAAGTAAAAAAACTATACAAAAAATACCCAGACAAAAACTTGCCGGCTTTATCGGGCATTGGCTATAAAGAATTAATTCAGTATTTGGATAAAAAAATTACCTTGGAGCAAGCTATAGAGCTTATACAAAAAAACACACGCCACTATGCTAAGCGGCAGATGACGTGGTTCAGACGGATGGAGCGGCAAGGCATTAAAATTTACTGGAATTTGTCGCTCACTGATAATAAAAAACTGATAAAAAAATTTCTACAATAACCTAAAGCCCGCCCAGCCCTTCACTAAGGGCTGGGCGGGCTTTTTATTTTTTATACCAACCAAAACTTATAGGATAGCCGCTGCTATTTACATTGCCAGCGTCATTAATTATATATAGTTCCTGTTAGACTAAGGCTAAGGAAGAGCAATATGAAAAATAATTTATGGTTAAACATATAATATCAAAATACCATTTTTATACCTACAAGGCGATTTTTTGTAAATAACTATCGATTAAAAAATATTGAAGGATTAGTTAGGCCAATATTTGAAATAGCCGAACAAGCCGATCCACTTTTTACCGAATAGTCATTGGTGCTAGGATCAGTAAAATTCACAGTCGCTGAAGTATTGGTTGGGAAAAGGTCACCAGCACCATTTACGTTATAGGTGCTTTGCGCAGTAGCATGGCTATAACCAGTAATACTTTGTGCATTAATTGTCCAATATTTAAAAAAGGCTATATTGGTACCTCTGGTGTTAATAAAACAATTATTAGTTTCATCAATTCTAGACAAAGTTTTAGATGGACTGGATTGTGAATCAACCATACCATTAGGAGAGTTACTAAAAACATAACCCTCTTCATTCCAACCCAAAGCGCCAGGTGCTGCGGCCTGATTCATCAATACTACGTTATTATAAAACTTAAATTTATCTTCCATAGCTGTAGAATATATACCATTAGCCAGTAAAAATCCCTGACCCTGCATTTGCGCAATTTTCGAAACAGAACTAAAAACATTATTTCTAAAAGTCACATTACGGGCTGCTATTTCATTTACTCTTAACTTATCACCCGTATATTCAGGTGCACCGAATACAGAAATACCATTGATACCCTTAAAAAGATTATTTTCAAAAATTGCATTAGCAGCTTCATAGCCTTCTGATAGAAAACCAGCCCCATGAAAATAATTATCCTTGACCAATAAATTTATACCATTAGCATTGACTAGTTGTCCCTGCGGATTTTTTATAAACAAATGCGTTGGACAATCATGAATATCATTATTGGTGAACTCAAAGGGGCCAGAGCTATCAATACCATAACCTTCGTAGCCATCTCCAGATAAAGTAGTAATACAACCATTGTGTTGGGGGTCATCGTGCCGATAAATATTATTTACTACCCAGCCACCATTTACATAAATACTACGCTGATAAGTATCATGCAGATTATTATTACTGACATAAGCATGTTCAGTAAAATAAAGTATTACCAAGCCATTATTATCACGATCGGTTAATAAATCATGAATA
>JAHFJB010000057.1 GCA_023246135.1 Candidatus Parcubacteria bacterium | reverse complement strand
ATACTAAGAGCAGTGCCTTATGGCACTGTCATAAGCTATCAAGACTTAGGAGCTGCTCTTGGCCAGCCCAAGGCGGCTCGAGCTATTGGTCAGGCAGTTGGTAAAAATCCTCTACCAATTATAATACCTTGTCACCGGGTAGTGTCCTCAAAAGGCTTGGGGGGCTATTCTGGTGGGATTAAGCGTAAAATATGGCTAATTAAGCGGGAAACTTTGACTAATGGTTAATTTTGGCTTAAGATAAGCTCATGAATCCGGTAGAAGAAATCAAAAATCGTTTGGATATAGTAGAGACTATTTCTGGCTATATAAACCTTCAACCAGCGGGGGGTAATTTTAGGGCAGTCTGTCCATTTCACAATGAAAAAACGCCCAGTTTCATGGTTTCCAAAGAAAAGCAGATTTGGCATTGTTTTGGCTGTGACAAGGGCGGGGATATCATCGGCTTTATCCAAGAATACGAGGGTCTGAGTTTTCCAGAAGCTCTTAAGCTTTTGGCTCAAAGAGCCAACGTACCTTTGCCACAATTTAGCTCTAGCCATCAAGAGGATTATAGCCGGTTTTATACTATCAATCAGACGGCCACTGATTTTTATCATCAGAAACTTTTGAGTGATACTGCTGTTGCCAAAAAAGTCCGTGAGTATTTGACCAATCGTCAGACTACTTCTGAGAGTATAGAGCGTTGGCGTTTGGGTTTGTCAGGTGAGGATTGGGATGAGCTTTATTTATATTTACAAAAACAAGGTTTTAAAGATGAAGATGTCTTTGGGGCAGGCCTCATTGTCAAGAAAAAAAGTGGCGTGGGTTATGTGGATCGTTTTCGTCGGCGCCTGATGTTTCCGATTGCTGATAGTCAGGGACGTATTGTTGCTTTTACTTCACGCACACTCTACAGTATCGCTTATCAAGAAGAGGATATTGGTGGCAAGTATATTAATAGTCCGCAGACAGCTGTTTATGACAAGAGCAAGACTCTCTACGGTTGGCCTTTGGCCAAAGATGCTATTCGTCAAAAGGCATATTTGATTATTGTGGAGGGCAACATGGATACTATCTTGGCGCATCAGACTAGCGCCAAAAATACTGTGGCTGTTTCTGGTACAGCCCTGACTCTTGACCATATCAAACTTATCAAAAGATATACTAATAATTTAATTTTAGCTTTTGATGGTGATGCGGCTGGTTCGCGTGCCGCTTTCAGAAGCATTACCCTATGCTGGCAAGAAGAGCTTAATGTCAAAATTTTACTTTTACCAAAAGATCAGGATCCAGCTGATATTATCAAGATTGATCCAGCTTTGTGGCTCAAAGCCATCAAGGAATCAGTGCCGGTGATGGATTATTATTTTCAGAGGATTTTGGCGGGTGTAGATTTGACTCGTTCTGACCACAAAAAGATTGCAGCCCAAAAGATATTGCCTATAATAAAATACCTTAAGAGCAATATTGAACAAGCGCATTATCTCCAGCTTTTGTCAGACAAACTTCAGATTCCTCTTGAGGTTTTACGCCAAGATTTGGGGCAGACCAAGTCATTTTTGGAAAACCAAGAGGCCACTGTGGTCAAAGTTTTGCAAAACAAAAAAGATTGGCTACTCCTGATGTCGGAGCAAATTCTGGCCATGGCTTTTTATAAAAATGAGTATATAAACAAGCTAATTAGTGAGGTTGATCCGGAAATTTTGTCGCCGGAGCTCCAAGGCCTTTACAAAAAAGTGATAATTTACTATACTAAGCATCAGAATTTGGATAATTTTACAGATTATCAAGAACTAGACAAATCTGATAAAGAATATTGGATCAAATTATCTCTTTTTGGTGAAGATAATTATAGTGATTTTAATGCCAGTGACCTATCCAATGATTGGCAAAACTTGGTCAATCGTTTAAAATTTCATTTTTTGGATAGTGAGCGTAAAATTTTTATTGGCAAGTTGCGTCAAGCAGAATTGGATCATGATAGCGCTGGCCAAGACCAATTGAGTCATCAAATAAATTTACTTAATAAGGAAATACATAAACTACAGCGCTAATATGCCTGTAAAAAAAACCAAGGCTAGTCGAGCTAGCCACAAAAAATTGAATAAGAAGAAGACTAACGCTGCCCGCAAAAGCAGTGTCAACAAACCTCACCAGGTGCGTAAAGCTGTCGTGAAAAAATCGGCGCTAAAAAAATCAGCCCACAAGGCTAAGGCCAAAGCGAAACCAATCGTTAAGGCAAAAATCAAAGCCAACAAAGCCAAATTTGATGACGCTTTTGCTGATGCTTTGGTAAACAAAGCTCATTCTCGCGGTTTTGTAACTGAGGATGAGATTTTGAGAGTGTTTATAGAGCTTGAGGATTATGTATCCCAATTTGAAGAATTTTTGGACAAGCTTGATGACAAAGCTATACAGGTAGTAACCACTGATGGCATTATTTTGGATACTGATAATACTGCCAAGGAGATATTGTTGCGATCCGGCATTCAGCGTGATGAAAAACGCGGCGACTTGACGGACATTGCGGCTGATTCTATCCAGATGTATTTGCGAGAAATCGGCAAAGTATCGCTTCTTTCCGGTGAAGAAGAAATGATGTATGCCAAGCGCAAAGAAAAAGGTGACTTGGAGGCTAAGAAAAAATTGATTGAAGCCAACTTGCGTTTAGTAGTGTCTATTGCCAAAAAATTTACTGGCCGGTCATTGACTCTCTTGGACCTTATCCAAGAGGGCAATATCGGATTATTTAGAGCGGTAGAAAAATTTGATTATCGTAAGGGTTATAAGTTTTCTACTTATGCTACGTGGTGGATCAGGCAGGCGATTACCCGTGCCTTGGCTGACCAGTCGCGTACTATCCGTATTCCCGTGCACATGGTGGAAACTATTAATCGTTTCAATCAAATTGAACGCCGCTTGGTCCAAGAGCTAGGTCGCGATCCATTGCCCGAAGAAATAGCCGCTGAGATGGGCGAGGATATTGATAAGATAAGGCAGATTATCAAAATTTCTCAAGAGACAGTATCACTGGAAGCTTCGGTTGGTGACGATGAAGAAGATAGTACTTTGGGAGATTTTATTGAAGATGAAAAAAATATTGGTCCAGACAGAGTGGCGGCTCTAAAACTTTTAGGCGACCATGTCAAGAAAATCATCAGTGATTTGACGCCACGCGAGCAAAAAATCTTGGAAATGCGTTTTGGACTAATGGATGGTGTAGCCCACACTTTGGAGGAAGTGGGGCAGGAATTTGGTGTTACCCGTGAACGTATCAGACAAATAGAAGCCAAAGCTCTAGAGCGTATCAAAAAACATGAGGATATGCGTAAACTAAGGGATTATTAAGAAATTTTTAATACAAAGCCCCCCCCCATATCGTCATGGTATGGGGGTTTTGTTTATCAGTATTTTATGATATTATAAATTTATGTTTTTGACACCACATACTTCGGCGGCCTTATGGATTAGTACCAAAGTGACTGATCCTATTATGGCTTTTATCTTGGGGGTAGTTTCCCATGTTATTTTAGATATGATACCGCATGGTGATGACCATCTAGCCGATCATATTACCAATAAAAGAGACAAGTTTTATTATGAGCTCAAGATAGCCACCGTTGATACAATCGTGGCTGGGTTACTGATTTTGTTTTTTTTGGTAAATGGACCCATAGTCAATAATTGGGCTTTACTGGGGGCAGTTTTGGGCGCTTGGGTACCAGACTTGACTTGGTTGGCGATTGAATATTTTAAGCTTAATAATTTTTATAATTACATTGTTTATCACGGCAAACTCCACAATATATTTAATTGGCAGTATTCGCCAGTTTATGGTGTGCCTTTTCAAATCATAGTAACTTTGCTCATGTTAAAGATGACTTTTTAAAGCATGGTTAAAGAGAAAGTAAAATTTTTATCAAAGTTGCAACCAGTATGGCTCGGGCTGGTTTTTTTGGGTTTGTCTCTACTTATTTATTATCCGGCTTTGGGCACATATTTTGTATCTGATGACTGGCATTGGCTCTTAATTGCTAGAGACACACATATAACTGGTCAAATATTTTTGACCAATTATGCCGGTGAGAATTTTGGCGGTTCTTACAATCCTATGTTGGTTTTGCTTTTCAAATTCTTTTTCAGGATTTTTGGTGCGCATTATTTCGGCTATCACTTAGTTAGTATATTGCTTCAGGCTATCAATACTTTCTTGGTATTTTTGCTAGCGCGCATGATTTTGGC
>JAHFJB010000056.1 GCA_023246135.1 Candidatus Parcubacteria bacterium | reverse complement strand
TCTACAAATTATCCCAAAGATTATCGGGCAATAAAACAGCAGTTTTAGCGGCGATTATTTTATCGCTTAGTTTTTTTCAAGTGAGCTTAGCCCACTGGACGCGGCATTGGGTTTTTACAACTTTTTTTGTATATCTGACAATTCTTTTGGCTGCCAATTTTGTCCAAAGCCGTATCAAGAAATATTGGCTTATCGGAATCGTTGGTGCTATTAGCTTAGCGACTGTCTATACAGCCGTTTTGGGTTTTGCGGCAGCTTGGATCTTGTTGTGGTTCAATAGAAAAAAAATTGTTAATATAAAAAAAGTTTTAATAATCAACCTACTGATTTTTATTGGGCTTGGCGGATTGTTGGTGTATCTTAATTGGCCGGACATGCATAGGATTTTGGTCGGTGATACTAATAGTGGTCAAGCTAAAACATTGTTGGGGTTAATTACAACTTGGTGGCAAGTAATTTTGGTGTTGTTTAGGCAAGAACTGGTTATTTTTATTTTATTTTTGTTGAGTTTATTTTTATGGCGTCGCCAGACAAAGTTAAAGATTCTTATTTTAAGCTTTTTACTAATATATTTGACAGCCCTATATTATTTTGTGCATTTTGAACTTCGTTATATTTATTTATTTATTCCGGCTCTAGTTATTTTATCAGCCGATAGTCTGGTTTGGCTGGAGGAAGAGATAAATAATAAAAAATTATTTTATATTTGTTTCGGCATAATCTTGTTATGGCCTATAGCTACTATTATTAGGTATGATTATTTATTGACGAGAAGTGATACTAGGAATTTAGCAATTGAATACATCAGAGAAAATATAAAAGATGAAAATTTTATTTTATCTTCAGACAGTATTTATTTGCCTAGAACTAAAACTGCTCTAGAACAGGCTGATAATTATGGCCATATCAATGCTACTGAAAGATATGCTCTGTCCAATTATGATCGTCTGGCCAGTGAGCTGGAGCAGGCTTACAATTATCAAAATATACACTTTTGGGATAAAGATAAGCTGACTATAGAGGCAGCCCAGAGTTATGGCTATGATTTACAAAATAGCTATTTTATAGTAGATTATTGGCAGGCCAAGGACTTGACAATGGTGGATAATTTTTGGCGTAATTCTGGCACTTTAGTCAAAAGATTTAGCCAAAATAGCGATAATAAGAGTTATGATATAAATGCCGATTTTTCAGCTTTTAACTCTATATTATTTAAAATTCATCGTCTGGGTCCAACAGTGGAGATTTATAAATTAGACTAAAACTATGAAACTATCAATTGTTTTGCCAATTTACAATGAAGAGGAAAATATTTCCATCTTGTATCATAAATTGACAGAAGTTTTGCAGCGTATCAATGATGATTACGAAATTATTTGCGTTAATGACGGCTCTAGAGATAAGAGTTGGCAGGTCTTAAAAGATCTCGCTACTAGTGATCATAAATTTAAAATTTTGAATTTTAAAAATAATTTTGGTCAAACCGCGGCCATGTCAGCCGGCATAAAAATCTCCCAAGGTGAGATAATTATTCCTATGGATGCTGATTTGCAGAATGATCCAACTGATATCCCCAAATTTTTGGAAAAAATTAAAGAAGGTTATGATGTGGTCTCTGGCTGGCGCAAGGATCGTAAGGACGATCTGTTTAGTCGCAAGATTCCTTCATGGATAGCCAATGGTATCATTGCCAGTATTACCGGCGTCAAAATACATGATTATGGTTGCTCTATGAAAGCTTATAAGCAAGATATTATCAAAGGCGTCAATCTTTATGGCGAAATGCATCGTTTCATACCAGCTTATGCTAGTTGGCAAGGCGCCAAAGTCGGAGAGATAGTGGTCACTCATCACCCTCGGATTCATGGCCAGACCAAGTACGGAATTTCCCGGACCTTTAAAGTGATTTTGGATTTGGTGGTGGTAAAATTTTTGTCGGTCTATATGAATCGCCCTATGCATTTTTTTGGCGGTTTAGGTTTTGTCTCTCTATTTTTGGGGCTTATAACCGGACTGACAGCACTAGGCTTAAGGCTTTTTCATATTAAATATATTGTCGAAACACCGCTACCGATTTTATCAGCCATGCTGATTATCGTCGGTGTCCAGCTTATTGCTATGGGCATTTTGGCTGAGATGATCATGCGGACTTACTATGAATCACAAAATAAAGAGCCATACGTAATAAAAGATAAAATTAATTTTGATTAATGTGCGGAATTACCGGTTACTTTGGTCAAGGTAACCAAGATATATTAGGTAGCATGACAGATGCACTTTATCATCGGGGTCCCGATGATAAAGGTTTTTATTGTGAGAAGAATATTGGTTTGGGTCATCGCCGTTTGTCCATAATTGATCTTAGTGCAGTTGGCCGTCAACCCATGGCCAGTGAAGACGATAGTGTCCATCTAGCTTTTAACGGCGAGATCTATAATTATCAAGAATTAAGAAAGCAATTAAAGAATCAGCACAATTTTAAGAGTCAGACCGATACCGAAGTAATTATCCATCTTTATGAAGAATTGGGCACGGAAGTTTTTAACCGTTTAGACGGCATGTTTGCTATAGCTCTTTATGACAAAAATAAAAACCAATTGATTTTGACTCGTGATAGGTTGGGTAAAAAACCCCTATATTGGGGTAAGTTTGGTCAGACTTTTATGTTCGCCTCGGAGCTAAAATCTTTTCTCAAGCATCCGGATTTTAAGAAAGAGTTGGATTTAGAATCATTAGATAAATATTTGACTTACGAATATGTGCCTACACCACATAGTATTTTTAAAGGAGTTTATAAGTTAGAACCCGGAACTTATCTGGTTTATGATGGTCAAAAAGTAATTAAGGAAAAATTTTGGGATATTAGTTTTAAACCAAGTAACCTAAGCTTGGCTGAAGCTAAGTTGGAATTGGATAAGAAATTAGATATAGCCACCAAGTCTAGGCTAATGAGCGATGTGCCCTTGGGTATATTTCTAAGCGGAGGTATTGATAGCAGCGCCATTGCTTATTATGCTCAAAAAAATAGCCAGCAAAAAATCAAGACTTTTTCCATTGGCTTCAAAGAAGTTAGTTTTGATGAGTCCAGTTATGCTCGGCAAGTTGCCAAACATCTAGGCACCGAGCACTATGAGCAGATTTTGAGCGCTGAGGATTCTCTGGAGTTTTTGCCAAATATTGCCGATCTACTGGACGAGCCAATGGCTGATGCTTCTATTATACCGACTTATCTTTTGTCCAAGTTTACCAAGGAGAAAGTGACGGTAGCTCTAGGCGGTGATGGCGGTGACGAGCTCTTTTGTGGTTATGATACTTTCTTAGCAGAAAAAATAGGCGGTTGGTATGGCGCTTGGCCTTGGAAAAACCAGTGGCTAAAATAGCTAATAATTTACCGACTTCTTTTAACAATATTAGTTTTGATTTTAAAATAAAAAAATTCTTAGGTGGTTTTGATTATCCTAAAAATTATCGCCATCAAATCTGGCTGGGTTCATTTGATAATTTACAAAAACAAAAATTATTTTCTCAAGATGTTTCTCAGGCTTTATCGTCAACTAATACTTTTTTGGACATTGATAATTATTTGGGTAGATTGGGAGATGAAAATTATTATAATCAACTTATCTATTTATACCTCAAAACATATCTGATGGACGATATCTTGGTCAAAGTTGATCGCGCCAGCATGTTTAATTCACTGGAAGTCAGAGCGCCGTTTCTAGATTGGCATTTAGTAGACTTTGTAAACAGCTTACCATTGGATTATAAGCTTCATGGTACTAAGACTAAGTATATTTTAAAAGAGTTAATGGCCGATAAATTGCCGCCGGAAATCATAAATCGCAAGAAAAAGGGCTTTGGTATTCCTATGGCCGAGTGGCTTACTAAACAAGTTCGCCCTTTAATGTTAGAATTACTAAGCAAAGACCGGATAGAGCGTGACAATTTGTTTGATTATAATTATATTAAGGTTTTAACTGATGACCATTTGTCTAAGAAGAAAGATAATCGCAAACTCTTGTGGACGCTGATGGTTTTTCAGATGTGGCAGGATAAATAATTAAAATAAAAAATATGGCAGAATTAAAAAAACTTAATTTAGGCGCCGGTGAAGATAGGCGAGAGGGTTATATTAATATTGATTGGAATAAACTAGCCAATCCGGATGTTTGCCATGACCTCAATATCGTGCCTTATCCCTTGGCTGACAATACCTTTGATGAGATTTTCGCTTCACATATTTTAGAACATTTGGACAAGCCAT
>JAHFJB010000055.1 GCA_023246135.1 Candidatus Parcubacteria bacterium | reverse complement strand
GTTAGCCACAAATTGGCGGCTGATTTTGACCCGACTTTGCCAGGTGAGCATCGCCCCATTGGACACCTACACCCGTCTACCATAGTCCAGTATGAAGTGGAGGAGGCTTTTACTAAAATGGGTTTTGGAGTTTATGAAGGCCCACAAGTTGAATCAGAGTACTACAATTTTACAGCTCTCAACACGCCTGCGGATCATCCAGCCCGTGATTCACAAGATACTTTTTGGTTGGAGTCGGGCTATCTTCTGCGAAGCCAAACTTCAAACTTGCAAGTAAGGATGTTAGAAAAATACGGCGCGCCGTTTCGAGGAATTTTTCCAGGCAGAGTTTTTAGAAATGAGGCCACTGACGCCTCCCATGAGCATACTTTTTATCAGATTGAAGGGCTGATGGTAGATAAGGATATCAACATTGGCAATTTGATTGCTACTATGAAGACACTGTTGTCGGCGGTTTTTAAAACCGAAGTAGATGTCCGGCTTAGGCCAGGGTTTTTTCCTTTTGTGGAGCCGGGTTTTGAAATGGATATTAAATGTTTGATTTGCGAAGGGCAGGGCTGTTCAGTCTGCAAGCAATCAGGCTGGGTAGAGCTTATGCCTTGTGGCTTAGTGCATCCAGAAGTTCTTAAGGCGGGTGGCATTAACCCCGAGGAGTATTCCGGCTTTGCTTTTGGCTTGGGGCTGACTAGACTCGTCATGATGAAATATAAGATTGATGATATTAGATTGCTTCAGTCTGGTGATTTAAGATTTTTAAGACAATTTTGATATGTATTTATCTCTAGATTGGATAAAAAATTGGGTCAAACTGCCACGCGATTTATCAGCCAAGCAGATTGCTTTGGATTTGACTATGGCTACAGTTGAGGTGGAGGAAATAATTGATGAATCAGCTCAACTTAAAGACATTGTGGTCGGCAAGATAGAGGAATTGAGCAATCATCCTGATGCTGACCGTTTGCAAGTTTGCCGTGTCAATTTGGGTGATAGCGTAGAGCAGATTGTCTGTGGGGGCATCAATTTGTCCAAAGGAATGCTAGTAGCAGTAGCCAAAGTTGGCTCCAGGGTCAAGTGGCATGGCCAAGGTGACTTAGTAACTTTAGCCAAAACCAAGATCCGGGGAGTAGAGAGCAGTGGCATGATTGCAGCTGCCGAAGAGATTGGTCTAGCTGATATTTTCCCCCAGAGTTCTGAGAAAGAGATATTAGATCTAAGTAACCTAAAGGTCAAAGTTGGTCAGTCCTTATCTCAAGCCTTAGAGCTTAATGACATTATCATTGATATTGATAATAAGTCTATTAATCATAGGCCAGATTTATGGGGACAGTATGGCTTAGCTAGGGAGTTAGCCGCTATCTATAAATTGAAATTGCAAGACTATAAAATTAGCGAATTAAAAGCTAAAGACGAGATTAAATTAAAAGTCAGTGTTGATGACAAAGACAATTGTTTTCGCTATATGGCAGGGGTTGTCAAAAATGTCCAGATAGCACCGTCGCCTTTGTGGCTCAAGAAAAAACTTAGCGCGGTTGGTATTAGACCGATTAACAACATTGTGGATGTTACTAACTATGTAATGTATGAATTAGGTCAGCCCTTGCATGCTTTTGATGCTGATCATATTGAAGGCGGGGAGATTGTAGTGAAACTGGCGACTAAAGGTGAAAAATTTGTCACTTTAGACGGCGTCAGCCGTAAGCTAACGGCCGAGTCATTGATGATTGCCGATGCAAAAAAATACGTGGCCTTAGCTGGCATTATGGGCGGCCAAAATAGTGAGATTGGTTCAGACACAACTACTATCGTATTGGAGTCGGCTAATTTCCGGGCCGCTAATATCCGTCGGACCTCTGTTGCCCTGAGCCTAAGAAGCGAGAGTTCAGCTCGTTTTGAAAAATCATTGGATCCGCTCTTAACTGATCTGGCCCTGCGCCGGACCATTGAGATGATTTTGACTCTGTGTCCCGAGGCTTATCTGGCTAGCACTATTGTTGATATTAATAACAATCCTTTTAAGGTTATTGATTTGATAGTGCCAGAAGAGTTAATTAACCGGCGTTTTGGTGTTATTATCCCTACCGCCGAGATAAAGGATATTCTCAAAAGACTACAATTCGGCGTAGAGTACAAGGCCAAGACTCTGGCTATACGCGTGCCTTCTTTTCGGGCTACTAAAGATATTTCTATTCCTGAAGACATCGTCGAGGAAGTAGCTAGGATTTATGGTTATGATAATATTGATGCCAAACTGCCGCAAGTTACTTTACAAAAGCCAGATACTGATTTAGCCATAGAATTAGAGCGCAATGTTAAGCGTTTCTTGGCTGGCTCACAGGTTTATGACGAAGTTTTTACTTATCCCTTTACTGAGCAGGCTTGGGTCAAAAAACTTGGTTTAGATTTGAGTGATCACTTACAGGTCAAAAATGCCTTGAGCCCAGAGCAGACTTATCTTAGTATCTCGCTTCTGCCTAATCTTTTAAAAAAAGCTGAGGCCAATTTGCGCTGGTTCAATGATTTTAGGATTTTTGAGTTAGACAGAGTTTTCCACAAAAAAGTCAAAGGCATTTATCATTTGGATTTTACTAAAAAGAAATTTTTACCGCGTCAAGAAAAACAATTAGCTGGTATTGAAGTCGGACCAGTCAACTTAGAGCAAGCTTTTTTTGTGGTCAAAGGATTAGTGGAGTCCATGATGGATTTTTGTCGGATTGATTGGCAGGCTAGTCCAACCGAGCTTACGTATGCAGCTGTGGCTTATGATATAAAATTTCAAGACACAACTCTGGGGCAGTTTGGTGTTTTAAAGCCTGGACTATTTGATAGCGGCAGCCAAAAAGTTAGCGTAGCTTTTTGGCATATTGATTTTTCCTTGCTGGTAAAATATGTTAGTCGTGTAAAAAAATATCAACCCTTACCAAAGTTTCCCGCTGTTAATCGCGATATGGCGATTGTAGTTGACCAAGGAGTCACTTGGCAAGATATTGCCAAAGAAGTCGGCAAGTTATCGTCGCTTATTAAGAGTATTGTGCCGTTTGATGTTTTTACTGGGCAGGGTGTAGCTGAAGCCAAAAAATCAGTGGCTTTTCACTTAGAATTTAGGAGTGATGACAGGACACTGCTAACCGAAGACGTCGATAAGCTTATCCAAGATATTCTATTAGTTTTGCATAAAAAATTTAAAGCAGTTTTACGCTAATATTAGCCAAAATTTAAGATTATAAAACAACCGCAAAACAAAGCTTTTAGTGGTTGTTTTTTTGATTATTTTGTGCTAAAATAAAGAAGCTTTTGAACAGTATTTTTTAGTTAATTTACTTATTATATGCCCAAAAAAGTAGTTAAAAAGTCACTTAAAGTGGCTGCGAAAACTAGCAACAAATCTCAAGGTTATACGGCCGAACATATCACTGTTTTGGAAGGTTTGGATCCAGTCAGAAAAAGGCCGGGTATGTATATTGGCAATACCGCTGCCACTGGTTTGCATCATTTACTTTGGGAAACTGTGGACAATGGCATTGATGAAGCTATGGCTGGTCATGCTGACACCATTGAAGTGTACCTTTTGCCAGAGGGTAAGGTGTTAGTATCTGACAATGGCCGGGGTATTCCAGTTGATAGACACAAAGTTACCAAAAAATCAGCTTTAGAAACAGTTATGACCACGCTTCATGCCGGCGGTAAGTTTGGTGATGGCGGCTACAAAGTTTCCGGCGGTTTGCATGGTGTCGGTGTGTCGGTAGTCAATGCTCTATCAACTTGGATGAGGACTGAAGTCAAACGCGATGGCAAACTTTGGGCACAAGAATATAAGAAAGGTAAGCCTACCGGTAGCGTCAAGGCAGTCGGTACTAGTAAGGGTACGGGCACTACCCAGATTTTTCAGCCGGACCCAGAGATATTTACAGTGTTGGATTTTGAGTGGCAGACTATCGTTGATCATCTGCGCCAGCAAGCTTATTTGACCAAAGGCATTAAGATTAATCTTTATGATGATAGGGATTCTAAAAATAAAAAATCCCATAAGTTTTATTTTGAAGGCGGCATTGCTTCTTATATACGCTACTTAAATCACAACAATGAAGTTAAGCAAGAAAAGGTTTTTTATGTTAGCAAAGCCAAAGACAATGTTGATGTAGAGGTAGCTTTTCAATACACTGTGGAGTTCAGAGAAACCATGTATGCCTTTGCTAATAATATTTATAACCCAGAAGGTGGTATGCATTTGGTTGGTTTCAAAACAGCCTTAACACGGGTGCTTAACAAATATGCTAGGAAAAATGG
>JAHFJB010000054.1 GCA_023246135.1 Candidatus Parcubacteria bacterium | reverse complement strand
AGAAATTGATGTAGTCAGTAAACTCGGCACAGGCTCAACTTTTATCATCAATCTGCCATTGCCGCTGACAGTATTTAGAGCCCTTGTCTTTCGTCGGGCTGAATATATATTGGCCTTGCCCTTATCTTATATTGATCAAGTGGTTAAGCTGGAAGAGGTAAGGGATTTCTCTCAAAGCAAATTTTGGCAGCATGGCAAATCACGTTTTAAGTTGATTGATTTAGAAAAAAATCTCAACTTGCCGCATTTTAAGGCTTTGTGCAAATATGTAGCTATATTAAAGTATCAAGATGCTAAATTAGCCTTGCCTATTTATAGCAATATTTCTGAATCCGAACTGATTATGAAAAAAACACCCAAGGTTGTAAAAAATAATAAACATATAAAAGGAGTGGCCATTTCGTCCCAAGGCCAACCCACCCTAGTTTTAGACATTAATAGTTTAGTTTAAAGTTTATGGAAAACAGCAAACCAAAAATTTTATTTGTTGACGATGATAATTTTTTGAGGAAGGTATATCAAGCCGAACTTAGTGAGCAGGGCTATGAAGTCATCTTGGCTCAAGATGGCCAAGAGGGTTTGGAGAAAGCCAAAATAAGCGATCCGGATTTGATCATTTTGGATATGATTATGCCACAGAAAAGTGGTTTTGAGGTTTTGACTGAATTGCAAAATGATTCAGCCACCAAAAATATTCCCGTAATTATTTTGTCTAATCTTGGCCAAGCCGATGATGTCAAAAAAGGACTAGATCTAGGAGCAGTGGATTATTTAGTCAAAGATAATATCACCTTGGCTACTATTGTAGAAAAAATTAGGCAATATTTAAATTCTAAGACTATGAGCAAACAAGCTCGCACTAACGGTGATACTAAGCAGTCTCCTAAATAAAAATTATGGAAGTGATTACAGCCAGCAAGGTTTATAAAATTATTAGTAAAATCGGTTTGATTGAACCGTCGGTTTTGGATGCAGCGCTTAAAGCAGCTGAAGAGCAAAACAAAGATTTTACTACTTTTCTCATTGAGCAAGACTTGATCAAGCCAGAGGAGATTGGCCAGTTGATTGCCAATAATTTGCATATCAAATTTGTTGATCTTAAAAAAGAAAAAATTCCCATTGAGATTTTGATGCTTTTGCCGGAGATTGTGGCCCGCAAGCAAAAGATGCTAGTTTTTAAGCGGGATCAGGAGGGCCTCAAAGTAGCCATGTCTAATCCTTTTGATTATGACATGATAAAAATGTTGGAAAAGAAGGTTGGTGACAAAGTCGTTCCCTATTATGCTACTGAGTATGACGTTATCCAGAATTTTAGCCTATATCGTCGTTCTATCCAGCAGGAGTATGCTACTAATATCCAGAAACACGCCATTGCTGCTCAGGGGGCCAAAGTCGAGAGTATTTCGGTCGTAAAATTAGTTGATGATTTATTTAGCTATGCTTATACCAATCATGCTTCTGATGTTCATATTGAGCCCGGTGACAAAGAAATCAAGATAAGGTTTAGGATTGATGGCTTGCTCTATGATGTCTTGACTTTGCCTAAGAGCATTTTAGAGGTAATAGTTAGTCGCATAAAAATTTTGGCCAAACTGAGAACTGATGAAAGTCGCTCGGCCCAAGATGGAAAAATAATTACCACCGTTGAAGGTGAAAAAGTTGATGTCAGAGTCTCTATCATTCCGACGATTCATGGTGAAAAAGTGGTGATGCGTCTTTTGTCATCCAAAGGTCAGCAGTTTAGTCTAGAGGATTTGGGCATGGTCGCCCATGATTTGGAGATAGTCACCAAAGCGGCTGATAGACCTTATGGTATGATACTCTCTACTGGTCCGACTGGCTCTGGTAAAACCACCACGCTCTACGCTTTGATAAAATTATTAAATAAGCGAGATGTTAATATTTGTACCATTGAGGATCCGGTCGAGTATGATTTGGAAGGTATCAATCAGATTCAAGTCAATCCCAAAACCAATCTGACTTTTGCCGAAGGTTTGCGTTCACTCCTGCGGCAAGATCCGGACATTATCATGGTAGGAGAAATTCGTGATGAGGAAACAGCTAGTATTGCTGTCAACTCGGCTATGACTGGGCATTTGGTCTTATCAACCTTGCATACCAATGATGCGGCAACAGCTTTGCCTAGACTTTTGGATATGAAGATTGAGCCGTTTCTAGTAGCTTCAACGGTCAATATCATCATTGCTCAGCGTCTGGTTAGACGTATTTGTATGAAATGTATCGTCAGCTATACCTTATCAAGCAAAGAAGTGGAGGAGCTGAAAAAAGAAATAGATGTGAGCAAGTTTTTGAGCTTAAAGGATATGGCTGAGCTTAGATTTTATAAAGGTAAGGGCTGTGATAGTTGCAATCAGAGTGGCTATACCGGCCGGCTCGGTATTTTTGAAGTTTTAGAAGTTGAAGATAATATTCGTGAATTAATTTCGGCTCGTACCAACGCTGATCAGATTAGAAAAGTAGCCATTGGTAATGGCATGACTACTATGTTTGAAGACGGTCTTAATAAGGCCATTGCCGGTAAAACTACACTGGAGGAAATATTTAGAGTGACTAAGCAATAAAATATATGTTATTTGCATACGAAATTACTAATAACAAAGGTAAGATTATCAAAGGACAGACAGAAGCTTCCAGTATTCATGAGGCTCGCAACAAACTTTTGCTTCAGGAAGGCACCTTGTTGTCTTTGGAGGCTGTCAGTCAGCGTAAAGATAAAGTCAAAAATCAAAGTTTTGTTTTTGGCCGTTTGCGGCTATTGGATAAAGTTATGCTGGCCAAGCATTTATCTATTATGATTAAGTCAGGCATGGCTATTGATTTGGCACTGGAAACTTTGGCCGACAATGGTTCAGCTTTACTCTCTAAGAGATTAAAATATGTTTTAGAACAAGTCCGAAAGGGTACGGCTCTTTCTGAGGCCTTAAAAAAATATCCAAAAGATTTTGATTTGTTATTTATCAATATGGTGGCGGTCGGAGAGCAAGGGGGCACCTTGGCCAAAAATCTGCAACTACTAGCTGTCCAACAGCAAAAGAGTTATGAGCTACGCGGTAAGCTCCGGGCCGCGGCCATGTATCCGACTTTAGTTTTATTTGCAGTGGTAGGACTGACAGTGGTTATTTCTATTTATGTTTTACCTAAGATTGTCAATTTTTTTACTTCTTTAAAAATAGAATTGCCCCTTTCCACGCAAATTTTGATTATGGTGTCTAGCTTTTTATCACACCATTGGCTAGCCCTGGCTGTTGCTTTTATGGTTATAGTTTTTAGTTGGAGCCTGATGGGAAGATTTACAGTCACTCGCATCCGTTTGCATAATTTTATTTTGCATATATTTATTATTGGCAAAGTTTCCCGCAACATGAACTTGGCTTTGTTCTGCCGGACGCTAGCTTCGCTTTTGGATAGTGGCATTACTATTGATAGGGCTTTGCAGATAGTATCCCAGACTCTGACCAATGATGTTTTTAAACATGATATCATCAATGTTTATCACAAGGTGCTAAAGGGGAGCTCTCTGTCGGATGCTTTGACTGGCAGTAAAAATTTTCCTTCGTTAGTACCGCGCATGATTAAAGTCGGGGAGAGCTCGGGCAATTTAAGTGAAACTTTGGATTATCTGGCAGATTTTTATGAGTTAGAAGTAGACACTATGACTAAGAATCTGTCTACCATGTTGGAGCCAATACTATTGGTAATAATCGGAGCAGTGGTTGGCTTTACGGCTTTGTCAATTATTAATCCGATTTATGATTTAACCAGCCAAATAGTCAAATAGACATTGTTTAGATGACAAATAAAAAAATTGATAATAGTGCAGGGTTCACATTAGTTGAGGTGCTACTGGTAGTGGCTATTTTTGTTATACTGCTCGCATCAGTGGTATCGGTTTTGAATCGGCGTATATTTGTCAGTGATATAAATGCTAAATCACGCGAGTTAGCGGATATTATCGGGCGAGCGCGTAATTATGCCATTAGTGGTTATCGCGGTGATGTCTGGGGTATAAAAGTTTTAAATAACAATGCCGATTGCCCTAGTAGTGCGGATTGTCTGGTGCTTTATAAAGGAGATATTTTTAATAATCGTGATGAGGCTTATGATCAATTTGTTAGTTTGGGTGTTGGACAGACCAGCACTTATTTGGATGCTAGCCAAATAAATGAATTTTATTTTGGCTACAACAGTGGTTGGCTAGCGACTACTACTGGCAGTTTGGCTGAGCAATCAATCATCATAAAAACTAACACTGGCGAAGAGCGGACTATACGCATTGCCCCAACTGGCCTGGCTTATATTTTTAATTGTGGTGAGGATAGCGTC
>JAHFJB010000053.1 GCA_023246135.1 Candidatus Parcubacteria bacterium | reverse complement strand
TAATAACGCCGGCCATCGGCTGGATTGACATACCAGGCTTCACCATTATTCTGCACATCCAGTAGAATCTGCCCACTGACATTTTTGGTAAGGTTTTTATCATAAGCCACTTTAGTATTGGCCGATTTATTGCTAATATCTCCGACCGGAATTTTTGCCAAATTTGTAGCTGTTATACCTAAGCCCGAATTGCGCATAAGGTCATAAGCAGTAGTGCCGTCTTTTATATAAACTTTGCTGCCGGTTTTTGGCTTAACCCAATAAGCTTCACCATTATTTTCCACATCCAGCAAAATTTTTCCTCTAACCTGATTAACTAAACCAGCGTCAACTTTGACATTAGGTTTGACAACATCGGGTTTGTTTTGATCAACAAGAGGTTGGAGGCATGTGCCTTCTTTATCGCCATGAGCCAAGTGGGCGGCCAAAGCTGATTTGGCAATCTCCAAGGTATTAGTCTTACCATTACCAATAATATGACAAACTTTTACTTTATCGGTTAAGGTATCACTACCAAGAGTGGTAAAATCGATAAGCGTCGAATTACCATAGTGATAGCTGACTTGGCCGGCAATACCCATGGTCTTTTTTAACTCAACGTAATATTTAGTGGCCGTCTGCAGATTGGTCAAAGTAACTAAGCTAGCATTATAATTGCCCGTAACTGCCGGATCATCAGACACACCAGTGTTTACCCAAGCCAACCCTGCTAAAGCCTCTTTATCAGTAGAATAGCGATAATAACCATTACTACCCATACTAGACTGCCAATACACTCTAGCGGATTTAGTTGTAATCTGATCTACTCTGGTTTTAACAATATCTAGGTCTGCTTTATAAGCGCCCATGCTACCAGGAACAAAAGTCAAAGTTTTGGCCTCGCCGTATTGGGTGCCTAAATATTTTCTAACTTGAATATAATAAGTAACCCCAGCCTCTAGACCACTTAAGTCAACCTGACTGCCAAACATATTTTCAGTCACATTAGGGTCATTGCTGACACCGTCAGTCCGCCAAGGCAAACCGCTTAATTCACTTTGATTTTTGGAATAGCGATACTCACCAGTACTGCCAATACTAGCTCGCCACCAAACTCTAGCAACAGCATCAGAAATATTTGTAGTTCTGCTATCAGCAATGATCAAATACTTTGAAAAATCGGTAATAGTGGGGGCGCATCTAAAATTTGCCTGGCACCATGAACTACTTTGATAATTAGACGTGTAAAGTGAGGTATCAGTCAGATTGTGAACGCCGTCATTGTTGACATCAAAAGTCTCAATACAACCAGCAAACAAGGGAACGTCACTCAAATTACGGACGCCATCATTGTTGAGATCACAAACAGCTAGACCAGTTTCGGTAGTGCTAGCAACAGCATTGTTGGTTATAGTTGCGGCGCATTCAAAATTTGTCTTACACCATGAACTACTTTGATAATTAGACGCATAAAGTGAAGTATCAGTCAGATTGTGAACGCCGTCATTGTTGACATCAAAAGTATCAGTACAACCAGCAAACAAAGAAACGTCACTTATATTACGGACGCCGTCATTGTTAATGTCGCAAACAGCTAGACCAGTATCACTATTGTCTATAGGAGCCGTGGCCAAGCTGAAAGCTGGCAAGACTAAAGACAACACCAATACCATGAAAAATAATTTTTTCATAAATAAATGCTTAATTGTTAACTATTATATAAATATATATACGTATCTCAAGCGAAAAAGTTACAATCATCCAAACACTGCTTTATTATAACATATATCGCCCATATAAAAAACCCCTCTTTTTTGAGGAGCTTTTTATATTATAGATGTATATATAAGTTTACATCATGCCCATACCGCCGCCCATGCCACCCATACCGGCCATACTATTGTTATGGGAATGGTCGTCCTTGCCTGGCAAATCAGTAATGACTGCCTCGGTGGTCAAAAACATACCAGCGGCTGAAGCAGCATTTTGCAAAGCACTGCGAGCTACTTTGGTCGGGTCAACAATACCGGCTTCAACTAAATCTTCAAATCTGTCATCTTGAGCATTATAGCCAAAGTTACCCTTATTCTTTAAGACTTCTGCAGCAATCACTCGGCCGTCTTTGCCAGCGTTGATAGCAATCTGCTCTAGTGGAGCGCTAAGGGCTCGCCTTAAAATATGCGCTCCTAATTTTTCATCTTCGTTAAGCTTCAACTCATCAATTACTTCCATAGACCGCAGATAAGCCACGCCCCCGCCAACTACAATGCCCTCTTCCACAGCGGCGCGAGTAGCATTGAGAGCGTCTTCTATTCTATCCTTCTTTTCTTTCATCTCGGTCTCAGTAGCGGCACCGACTTTGATAACGGCCACACCGCCAGTGAGCTTGGCCAATCTTTCCTGCAATTTTTCTTTGTCAAAATCAGAATCGGTTTCTTTTATAGCTTTCTCAATCTGGGTAGCGCGCTCTTTGACAGCCTTAGCCTCACCATGACCACCGACAATAGTAGTCTGATCTTTTGTAGCTATAACTTTTTTAGCTGAACCCAGCATCTCCACACTGACATTAGCTAATTTCAAACCAATTTCTTCAGAAATGAATTTAGCACCAGTAAGAATCGCAATATCCTGAAGCATTTCTTTGCGTCTATCGCCAAAGCCTGGTGCTTTGACAGCTAGAGCATTGAATACTCCCCTGATTTTATTGACTACTAAGGTAGCCAGAGCCTCACCCTCAACTTCATCGGCAATAATCACCAATTCTTTACGTCCAGATTGAGCCAAAGATTCCAAGAGTGGCAAAAATTCCTGCAAAGACCCGATTTTCTCATCCGTCACCAGTATCAGTGGATCATCATAGCTGGCTTGCATTTTTTCTGGATCAGTCACCATATAATGCGATACATAACCCTTATCAAACTGCATGCCCTCAACTACTTCTTTTTCAATGCCAAAACTTTGTGATTCTTCTACTGTAATCACGCCAGTCTTACCGACTGATTCCATAGCTGAAGCAATGATTTTGCCGATTTCTTTGTCATTAGCAGAAATAGAAGCTACCTGCTCAATTTCTGATTGAGAAGAAACTTCTTTAGAAATCTTTTTTAGATATTCAATCACTTTTTCCGTAGCCTTATCAATACCCCGCTTGAGCGATAAGGGATCAGCGCCGGCAGTGACATTTTTTAAGCCTTCAGAAATTATGTTTTGAGCTAGGACTGTGGCAGTGGTAGTGCCATCGCCAGCTACATCGTTGGTCTTGGCGGCCACCTCTTTGACAATCTCCGCACCAAGATTTTCAAACTTGTCTTCTAGCTCAATGTCCTTGGCAACAGTCACGCCGTCTTTAGTAATAGCTGGAGCGCCGTAGCCTTTGTCCAAAACTACATTGCGCCCTTTGGGACCCAAAGTTACCTTAACAGCATTGGCCAAAATATCTACACCCTTTTTCATCTTGGCTCGCGCCTCTTCATTAAATATTATTTGCTTTGCCATAAATTTAGTATAAATTAAAGTTTATTATTGTCATGCCGAATTTATTTCGGCATCTCCAAAAACTTAAGCTTATCGGAGACCCCGAAACAAGTTCGGGGTGACACTACGGTTATTCAATAACCGCCAAGAGGTCGTCGTAATTTAAAATTTTGTACTCCATGCCGTCTATTTTTATCTCTGAACCACCGTATTCAGCAAATACTACTTTTTGACCAACTTTCAAATCTAGTTTGGCAATTTTTTCACCCTTGCCAATAGCCATAAGCTCGCCTTCTTGGCGTGACTCTTTGCTCACTGTTTCCGGCAAAATAATGCCGGCTTTAGTAGTCTCTTTTTTGGGCAATGGTTTAACAACTACTCTATCACCTAATGGTTTTAAGTTCATATTATCTGTCTCCTTATTAATTAAATTAGCACTCTGTATTTTAGAGTGCTAATCAAAAAATGTCAAGAGATTATAAATCCACTAAACCCTAGACCGATACAGATTAAATAATGCCAAAGACATCAGTAGCCAGCCAGTCCAAGAAGTCCACAAATAATGATCAAAAAGGCCAATGACTACCAGTCCCAAAATTAAACTGGTAGACATAATATCCACTTGATTGGCTGATTTGATAATGCGCCTAACTACATTAAACAACAAGAAGGCGCCCACGACTCCCGCTTCAGCAAACATCAAGAGAAAAATATCATGAATTGGCTGGACATCATAAGTATGGGCTGGTGAATTTTTATAAAAAGTTGTGAGCGTATTCATACCCAAGCCTTGGCCAAAAAATCCTGTATAATAATTTTCCCAACCCAACTGCCCCAAAGTATCCACGCGCTCACTGGCTGATTTTTGTTCTAAGCGGGAAGACATAGTCAAACGGCTAGAATAAGCACCTGGCCACCACCAATTAAACACCATGAAAGCGGCGGCAAACATAACCGCATATTTAGCTACCAGGCTCACCGTCAACCACTGCCGCTTAAAAATGTTGATAAT
>JAHFJB010000052.1 GCA_023246135.1 Candidatus Parcubacteria bacterium | reverse complement strand
AGGTGTCAGCAGGCGAGTAGTTTTGACCAGGCCTTGATCTTTGGCGGTATTATTATAGATAGTCACATAGCCACCAGCTCTACTGCTAGTTACTTGTTCCATTTGGCTGGTAGTAGTAGCGCTTAGCTCAAAGTCACTTGTGATGATTTTACCCAAGATAGCATCGGCTGACACATTGGCTGCTGTGTCGGCTTGCATTTCTACCAAAATTTTCTGCTGTTTATTTTCTAGGTTGTTATGTATCTTGATAGTGACTTTGGACAAAGCAAAATGTAGAACAATAAAAATTGCCGCAACGGTTAAGAGCAGAAAAAAAGTGACAATTTTACTAAAAATGGTATTTCTTTTAGCTAAGACTTGGTTGGTCATAGGTTGTGATTTTTAATTTCCCTATAATTATAGCAAAAATATTGATTTACTGCCATTTTAGTCCTTTACTTTCCAAGCATCATCTCCTAAGAATTCTTTGATTTTTTGTTCCAGCTCTTTAGTTGGTAAGGTTTTTAGGTTGGTTTTTATTTTTCTAGTTTGGCCATTGTTTATTTCCAGATAGACTGGGCTTAAGCCCGGACTGGTTTCCAAAATTTCTTTGAGCTGATTCATTTTTTCTTTGCTAAAATCATGGGGCAGGGATAGCCATAATTTTTTCTCAGCTAGAGTCTTGGCATGTAAGCTGCTAAGAGTTTCTTGGTTGATTAGTTGGACGTTTTCTACCAATATTTTGGCTTGACCGTCTTTGTCGGAAACTCGGCCTTCAACCAAAATTTTGTTTTCATCTTGCCAAAGTTGGTAGCTGGTCTCTAGTACTTTGGGGAAAACCAAAAGCTCAGTGCTGGCGCTAGAGTCTTCAATAGTTACAAAGAGCATGGCTTGGCCTTTGTGAGTGATTATTTTTTGGATGCTAGTGATAATACCTGCTATTTTAACGGTTTTACCTTCATGTTCTTTTATATTATCAAGGGGTGTAACGTATTTTTTTAGTATTTCCATTTGGCTTTTAAAGGGATGGTCACTGATATATAGGCCCAAGAGTTCTTTTTCCCAAGACAGTTTTATTTCAGCGGGATTATCAGGAAATTCATCTAATTTTAGGGAAAAAGTCGGAGCCGCCAGAGGTAAATCAGCAAATAAGTTGCTTTGTCCGTTCTTGTGGTCGCTTTGTATTTTTTTGTTAAAATCCAAGATTTTATTGAGATTGCCTAGAGCTTGTCCGCGGCTAATCATAGAATCCAAGGCACCAGCCTTAATCAGGCTTTCCAGAGATTTTTTGTTGAGATCTTTATCTTTGATGCGGCTTAGCAAATTTTCCAGAGATTGGTAAGGGCCATTGGTTTTTCTTTCCTTGATAATAACTTTGGCGATATTGTGGCCGACATTTTTAATAGCATTGAGCCCAAAACGGATTTTGCCCATTTTGTTAGAATCCTTGCTTTCTACTACAGAAAAATTACTAAAGCTTTCATTGACATCGGGCGGCAAGACTTCAATACCCATCTTGCGGCATTCTTTGATTTCAATAGTAACCCTATCAATATTATTTTGGTCTGAGGTCAGGAGGGCGGCCATAAAGGCTTCGGGGTAATTGCTTTTGAGATAGGCAGTTTGATAAGAAATCATGGCATAGCAAGCAGCGTGGGAGCGGTTGAAACCATAGCGGGCAAAAGGCACAATAAAATCCCAGATTTTAGCGGCTGTTTTTTTATCAATGCCATTACCAGTCATACCGGCAACCATTTTTTCTTCTTGTTCCGCCAGGAGCTCTTTTATTTTTTTACCAACCGCTTTTCTGAGCACATCAGCTTGGCCATAAGTAAAGCCAGCTAAGTCGCTAGCAATGCGCATGATTTGCTCTTGGTAAATAGCAATGCCATAGGTGTTTTTTAAGATTGGTTCCAGCTTGGGATGCAAGTAGGACACTTGTTTACGGCCATGTTTGCCAGCGATAAACTCAGGGATGAATTCCATAGGCCCAGGTCTATAGAGGGCGCCCATAGCAATGATGTCTTCTAGTTCAGTGGGACGCAGTTCTTTGAGATAGCGTTTCATGCCGCCAGATTCCAATTGAAAGACACCAGTGGTTTTGCCTTGCTGAAAAAGTTCAAAAGTTTTTTTGTCGTCAAGTGGCAAATGGTCTAAGTCTATTCTGATGCCCTTGGTGGCTTCAATAATTTCTAGGGTTTGTTCCAAAATTGTTAAGTTTTTTAGTCCCAAGAAATCCATTTTGAGTAAGCCGAGGTCTTCAACTGGATGGAGTGAGTACTGAGAAATGATAGTTTTGTCATCGCCACTGGCATATTGCAAGGGAGTATAATTGACCAGTGGCTCTTTGGTAATTAGTACCCCGCAGGCATGGGTGGAGGAGTGGCGAGCTAGACCCTCTAGCTTTCTGGCCATATCCAAGAGCCGTTGGGATTCAGGATCCTCTTGATATATTTTTCTCAGTTCTTCCACAGTCCTTAAAGCTTCGTCTAAAGAGCTAAACATTGGTATGAGTTTGGCAATTTGGTCGCAATAGCTATAGCTATAGCCTAATACTCGGCCAGTATCTCTGACCGCTGCTCGGGCGGCCATAGTTCCAAAAGTTATTATCTGCGAGACATGGTCTTTGCCGTATTTTTCTTCTACGTATTCTATGACTTCACTGCGTCTGGTATCGGCAAAGTCTAGGTCAATATCAGGCATGGAAACTCTCTCGGGATTGAGAAATCTTTCAAATAGTAGATCATAGCGAATCGGGTCAATGTTGGTTATATTGGTCAGATAAGAAACTAAGCTACCAGCCGCTGAACCGCGACCTGGACCAACCACAATACCTCTGTCTTTAGCCCAATTGACAAAGTCTTGGACAATCAGAAAGTAAGTAGCATAGCCAGTCTTTTTGATAATTGATAATTCATAGTCTAGGCGAGTTTGAATGCTTTCGGGCATTTGATCAGGATCAAAGTCAAATCTTTTTTTTACACCTTTGAGGCAAAGATCTCGCAGATAATCATCGGTGTTGGTATTGCCTGGCAAGTCATACTTTGGCAATTGGATAACACCTAATTCTATTTCTAGGTTGCAACGCTCAGCTATTTTTTGATTATTAGCCAAAGCTTCTTTTATTTCTTCGCCGCCAATGGCTAATATTTTTTCTTCGCTAAGCAAGGAGTAATCTTCACCTAAGTAGCTCATACGATCAGTATCGCTTTGCTTGTGTTTGGTTTGTATACACAAGAGGACATCGTGGGCTTGATCATCGGCTGAATCTACATAGTGGACGTCATTGGTTACAATGAGCGGTAAATTATGTTTTTTGGATAATTGTTTTAAGCCTTCGTTGGCTATGTTTTGTTCGGCGAAATGTCTTAGTTGTAGTTCTAAGTAAACATTGTCGTGCCCAAAAACATCTAAGAGTTTTTTGAGATTATCTTCTACATTTTGCCATTGATTAGCTCGTATATGCCGTGACAATGGGCCATTGAGGCAAGCAGTGCTAGCAATTAGGCCCTGGCTGTATTTTTTGAGAGTGTCCCAATCAATTCTTGGCTTATAATAAAAACCTTCTAGATGAGCCACCGTGGTTATTTTTAGAAGGTTTTTATAACCCTCAATATCTTTGGCTAAAAGTATCAGGTGGTATGGTTTTTCTTTGGAGTTTCTATCAGCCAAGCCATGGGGAGCGATATAGGCCTCGACGCCAATAATAGGTTTGATGCCAGCCTTTTGACATTTTTGATAAAATTCAATCGCTCCATACATAACCCCATGGTCAGTTAAAGCCAAAGCCGAAGCGCCTTGTTTTTTGGCGCTATCAATCAACTGGTCAATAGTGCCAAGACCATCGAGCAAACTATAATGAGAATGTGTATGGAGGTGGATAAACATTTTTTTGACAATAAAACCCGATAGCTTTTGAAAAAATTATTTAGATATCGGGATAGACCCCTATTTATCTAGTGTAATAGGGTTTTTTATTTTTGTTTTTATTTTGAGGTTTTTTTGTCCCTCTTTTTGTTGACAGTCTTGGCTATCTCTTGAGCGCCTTTTACAAACAGCGTCAAAAAAGCTGCCGCATTGCCAGCTTTGCTTTTGAAGTTATCAATACCCTCGTCAACGTTTTTGACAATTTTCTGGACTGTCTTCATGGTATCGTTGACATTTTTTATCATACGACCCATTTGGTACAAAACCCAAGAAAATAGTACTGCCACCAGTAAAACAGAGAGACCCAAAACTAAATTTAAAACATCTTTAGAGCTTTCTAGCATTTTTTTGTTTTAATTTTAAAACTGCTATTTACCCTGTGAAATAATATCCGCTCCTAGTGCGAATATTATCACGGCGTGGTATTCCACAGGGTAAATTATAACACAGCGGGGCTCTTCTTGCCAAATTATTGGCTTTATTAGGAGAATTATTGTATAATTATAAAAAATAGGGATACTTATGGATGATTATAAACCTTTGAGTAAAGAAGAATTAGAGCGGGGTTATTTTTTCTTGACTCACCGTGATGTTTTTAAAAAGGTATTTTTATGGGTGGCTGTTGGCTTAGTCGCTATTCTTTATATTGTTTTGATTTTTAATGTTTTTAAA
>JAHFJB010000051.1 GCA_023246135.1 Candidatus Parcubacteria bacterium | reverse complement strand
GAAGCCTATACATATCCTGTTACTGGTGTTCAAAGTCATGATAGCAAAATGAAAATTGCCATTTCTCTTTTATACCCTGCACATAATTTAGATTATCAAACTAAGGCAAAACAATTAATTTCAACTTTTCAAAAATTTAGCACCAATCGCAATCAAAAATTTGATAAAAATTCTAATATTTTTGCGGCGCTTGATGCACCAATAGATGACGGCGCATTAAAAAGCTTGTTTGATACTGTATGTACATTTGGAAAATGTGCATATAAAGATAGGGTTAGCCCAACTTTGGAAGAAATGAACGCAAGTTTGAGTACATCGTATATGATGTATGCAGTATTAGGACACGCTCAACGTAATTACATTTCCTTAGGTCAAGAAAATTTTTCAACAAACTATCTGAACACAATTCACTCTCCATTTGTCGCTATAGAAGGCTGTTTTACAGATTGTTGGCCGTCAGGCATATACGAGGATAATAATATTTTAGATTATAGTACTGAGTACCCAGAAGGCGTAGTCACACCAAAAGCAAGGGAATCATGGTTTAGTAATGAAATGATGACTGCTCCTAACGTCAAAGTTATGGTACTTGGTGCTCCAATGCAAGCTGGAAATAATTTTATGAATCAAGCCCTACCGGATTTGCTAGCTGGTAAAACAATTGCCGAAGCTATGATAGATAAAGTCTATTCAATTGGTGATTCGCAACAACTTATTGGTGACCCAACATTTCATTATAATTTTAAATAAATTTGTTCGCCGATAAAATTTATAAGAACCCTTATGAAACGAGGCTTAACAGTATTTCTTCAGGTGGTGATCATACTCATCGCTATCGGCGCTTTTGCCCTTATGCTTTGGGAGCCCCATATTGAGGGTAGAAACGCACAAGCCACACTCTTTCAAATATACTTCAACGATCCATTTTTGGCGTATGCATATACCGCATCTATTGCTTTTTTCGTCGCGCTCTACCAAGCATTCAAACTCTTGGGATATATGGGACGAAATCAAGTATTTTCACAAAATTCTATGAAAGCTTTGCGGACTATAAAATACTGCACACTAATCCTTGTGGGTTTTATTGTAGCAGCAGAAGCCTATCTATTCATAGCTCGTCCTGGTGATGACATTGCGGGCGGTGTTGCTATAGGTCTTTTTCTAATTTTTGTCTTTGTCGCAATAGCCACTGCGACGGCTGTTTTTGAGCGGCTTTTAAAAAAATGGCAAAGCCATATATAAAATTTTATACCAATAAACAATATATCCATGACAATTTGGGACACAATTTATAAAGATAAGAAAAAAATTACCGAAGGAACCTTTGCCCCGTTAGCCGGTCCGGAAAAGGGACTAGCCCATAGTTTTTATACTAAGGAAGAAATCCAAAAATTATTAGCAAAATTTAAAAATCTAAAACTGGATATGGATGACCAAGGAAATTGGATAGCCCAAGCCTCTAAATAAAAACAGCTAATCCGGATGAATAAAATATTTTTTATAAGCGGAGTCAATGGTGTTGGCAAATCATCAATCATGCCCCATTTAAGATTATTACTCTCCCCCGATAAATTTGCCATACATGATTTTGATGAGAGAGGTGTACCCAAAGATGCTGACAAAAACTGGCGAATAGCTGAGACAAAATATTGGGTAAATCAAGGAATTGAACTGGCCCAAAAAAATAAAAATATAGTAATTTGTGGCTTTGTAAAACCAGAAGATTTTCAAGCATTGCCTGATATTGAACCGTTAGAAATTGTTAAAATACTCCTAGACGCACAGCCGGAAATAATTCGTCAGCGTTTGGTAAATAGATATACTAAAAACGGCCACTACGATGAATCACAACAGGTAATTGGCAAACCAGTTAGTGCTTTCATAGCCGGCAACCTACATATCTTGAGCCAAATGAAAACAATGTTTGAAGAATTGAATTGTCCAATTATAGACACCTCGAACTTAACCCCAGAAAAAGTCGCCACTGAAGTAGCTAAAATAATTTTACGATAAAATACATCTATTAATAAACCCTAAATAAAAACTATGCCCGGAAATTTTGATCAAAACACTGCTTTGCTAGAAGATACTGCAGAAAAAGTCGAAACAATAGAAGAAATCGCCCAAATAAACTTTCAACAATGGAAGGACGCTTTACTTAGCGGTAACGCCGAGATAGTGGCTAGTTTATACGCACCCGACGCTACTTTACTAGGCACTGTGTCCTCAAAATTAGATAAGGGATTAGACAAAATCCAAGGATACTTCCAACACTTCCTAGAACAAGACCCCAATAGTGAGATTGTTGATGAAGTGGTCCAAGAACTTGGCCCAGACCATTACCTACATCTAGGCATGTATAATTTTAAAATTGGCCCAAGCGATGCCAAGCAAACGATTGAAGCAAGATTTTCCTTTGTTTGGAAAAAAAATGATGTTGGTGATTGGGAAATACTGCACCATCATTCATCAATAAAACCAGAAGAAGAATAAAATTATTAAATTAAAAAGTTGTATCTTGATTTTTCGCTAAAAACATACTAAACTAAAAAATAATTAACCAACAAATATATGAAAAATATACTTATTTTAAGCATTACTATGGGCTTATTATTAAGCGGTTGTACATTATCCAAACAGCCAGCACAAAATAATAATGTTAACGCTAATGTAAACACAGCACCAGTGAGTGGACAGCCAAACAACACCGGACAAACACCGGACAAAAAACCGCTAGCTAATAGTCTAGACTTAAGCAATCAAGGTTTAAGTAAAATACCTGATTATGTTTTTAAACAAACCAATTTAGAAGAACTAAATGTATCCAATAATCAACTAACCGGAGCTATGCAAGCTGAGATAAGACAACTCAAAAACCTTAAAGTGCTTAGGGCTAACAATAATCTAATGACTGGCGTGCCAGCCGAAGTTGGCCAATTGCAAAATCTACAAATATTAGACCTATCCAATAATCAACTGACTGGCTTGCCCTATGAGTTGGGTAATTTAAAAAATCTAAACACACTAAATATTTCTGGAAACAATTATTCCGAACTTGATTTAGGCATTATAAAAGAAAAACTACCTACTAGCACAAATATCATCAAATAATCTTACCCAATTACTTTTTATAAAAATATGAGCCCGGCCGCGTCTGCGACGCGACCGGGCGAATTGCAATGTGCCTAAAGCACCGAGCTGAATTACTTGGTGCCAAAGAGCCTGTCGCCGGCATCTCCCAAGCCGGGCAGGATATAGCCGGGCGGATACGGGTCCCCCTTGCCAGTGAGCCGCTTATCAACGGCGGCCACGAAGATCTTCATGCCAGGGTGGGCTGCCTGAAGCCTGGCGATACCCTCCGGAGCAGCTACCAGGAAAATCCCCCTAATATCCCGGCAGCCAGACCGCTCAAGCAGATCGAAGGTGGCCAAGGCAGAGCCACCGGTGGCCAACATCGGATCCAAGATGATGGCCAGGCGGTCGGACATGTCCGAAGCCAGCTTGACGTAGTACTCGTGAGGGTCGAGGGTCTCATGATCGCGCCAGAGACCAACAACGCTGATCTTGGCCCCCGGCACAAGACGCTTGGCGCCCTCCAACATGCCCATGCCTGCCCGCAGAATTGGGACGAAGGTGAGCATACGCCCCTTGATGCGGCGAACAGTGGTCCGACCAGACCAGCAGGTGATCCGACAAGCCTCTGTTGGCAGATCCCGCGTGGCTTCGTAGAGCAAAAGCGCGGTAATCTCCGCCACCAGATCATTGAAGTCCTTGGTTGGCAGCTTCTTGCGCCTGAGCACGCCCATTTTATGGGCAATAAGCGGATGATCGACAACATGCAGACTCATGAGCCTCTCCTTTGTGTTCGTCCACAAGACCCAAGTGCCAAAATCGGCACAACTGCAGACTCTAACGACTGTGACTCTATAAAAAAAGAAAGAGCATTCGCCCCTCCTCATTCCATAATAAGATAGTCGATAAACAGTTTTATGTCAAATAAAACTGTTTAGAGCCCTTTTGTTTTTTTTTGAGATTTATTGTATAATATAGTCAACAAATAAAAATAAATAATTAAAATAAAACTATGTCATTTTATAGAAAAGTCTACCCCGCTTCTTGGCGAACTATTTTCAGTAATTACCAGCTTTTATTTTTTGGCTTATTTGCCTCTGTCCTAGGATTTCATGAAGTAAAAATCCTCTTCAATCTCAACGATACTAGCCCAGACTTCTTGAGCTCAACCATTATGCATTGGGCCAAGATATTTTTTATGTTTGCCTCTAGTCCACTGGCCTGGAATAACTTGTCAGGATTTCTAGCTGCCTTCGGTATATTTGTTATTTTTGCCATTGCCACTGTGCTAGTCGTCTCTTCTCAAGGAGCTCTGATCAAAGCTAGCGTCAAAACTACCAGTAAAAAAGACCAACCACAATTTATAGAATACTTGCAGGTTGGTGTGGAAAAATTCTGGCCACTCCTAGGCCTCAATATAGTCAATACCCTGATTGGTTACTTTTTCGTCACGCTAGTGATTGACCCCCTAATCTACTTCTTAGCCAATCAAGCTGACTGGCTAGTTTATCTGATACTGGCTACAGTCACCTTCTTTGTGCTGCTGCCAATGGTGGTGATTATTTCTTTTGTAACTCGCTATGGTGCGGCCTATGTTGTTTTAAAA
>JAHFJB010000050.1 GCA_023246135.1 Candidatus Parcubacteria bacterium | reverse complement strand
TTTTTCATTTCTAAATTTACTTTGTATCTGGTATAGGTACAAAGGCAAGTCTTTGTAAGAACTCACCTGCTTTTTTACAATTTCCGTAATAGCTTCTTCGTGGGTAGGAGCTAAACCAGCCTCATTGCCATTTTGGTCTTTGAATTGATACATGATATCCTGCATGTCCAGCCAGCGACCAGTCTTGGCCCACAACTCTTTAGGCTGTAGAGCAGTCATAAGCATTTCCTGTCCGCCAATGGCATCCATCTCTTCACGGATAACATTTTCAATTTTATGAAAAACTTTTAAACCTAGAGGCAAATAATTATAAACACCGGCCATGTGTTTTTCTATAAAACCAGCGCGAGTGAGTAACTCGGCATTAGTGCTTTTTTCCTCTTGACTGATGTCTTTTCTGGTTTTGCCAAATAATTGTGACTGTCGCATATAAACTATAATTTATTTATTTAAAAAATATATAATTCTTTCTTTTTCCGCATCTAGCACTTCTCCATCATAATCACCACTATGAGCTCGACTACCGGCATAACAAGCTCCTTTCTGGTCAAGATGCAAAGACATTTCCCAATCATCACCAATATCTTTTAGATAAGCATGGAGCCGTGGAAAATCATTTAAAGTAAGTCGCCGGACAAAACTAGCGCCTTGGCGGTGAGGATGATAACCTAAGTGGCGCATCACTGCTACTGAATTATCTTTATTTTTTTTAATAACAAATTTCATAAATCACTAAAACCAATTCCTAACGGCCGTCATAATCTGCCCACCATAGCGACCCAAATCTCTGAAGGTGATCAAAACAAACAAGGCAATTAAAATGATAAAACCACTGTTATGGATCCAAGTTTCTACTTTTCTATTTAATTTGCGCCGGCTGATCATTTCAATCAAAGTAAACAAGGCATAACCGCCATCCAAAGCTGGAAAGGGAAAAAAGTTGAGTACGCCAAGGTTAATAGATAATACCGCCGCAAACTGTAAAATATAAATCCAACCCAATTTGACAATCTCACCAGTCACAACCGCGACCGCAATCGGACCGCCAAATTCCTCACCGACTCGGCCATGGACGATCAAATCAGCCAGTAGATAATAGAGGGCTTGGACAATACGCACTATCATAATTCCCGTAGCTTTTAGACCCTGCCACAAACTGCCAATCAACCCATATTTAATAATGCCCGTATCAATCATACCAATGCCCACAATCGGATCCTGACCCTCTGTCATGATTCGCGGTTTGACTTTTATTTCTTTAGACTCCCCGCTTCTATTGACGGTTAAAGTTATCTCTTCTTTACTGTTTTTGGCGATAGACTCATAAACGGCTTGCGAATTATCAAAACTCTGTCCATTAACCAAAATAATCTCATCACCAACTTTTAAACCCTGCTCTTCAGCTGGACTTGATCTGGCTACTTCGGCAATCACAACTTGCCTATCTACTACCTTATTGCCAACTATATCTTTGTCCACTGCCTGTGGCAAACCAAAATAAAAAGCCGCCGACAATAGAACAAAGGCTAAAACAAAATTCATAGCTACGCCAGAGGAAATGATAATCAATTTTTTCCACTTAGGCTGATTATTCAAACTATTTGGATCATCAGGCTCATCCTCACCTGATTCACCTTTGATTTTTACAAAACCGCCAATCGGCAGGAGGTTGATAGAATAAATTATACTAGGATTATCTCCAGCTAACTCCTTTTTGTATTTATTACCCCAAAACCATTGACGTCTAGTCACAATATCCATTTTGTCAATTTCTTTGACGGTGTCTACTATCGTTTCTTTGATTACTTCCGTCTGATCGCTAATCTTATAATCATCTACCTTGACGGACACTTCCTCGGTTTTGGCCAAAACTTTTAATTTTTTCTCTTGCCAAACACGCCAACCAAAAATACGCGGCGGAAAACCAATAGCAAACTCTTCAACAGTAACCTTGAGCTTGCGAGCACTAATAAAGTGACCTAGTTCATGCACTAGGATCACTAAACCCAAAATTAAAATAAAAGCAATAATAGTTGTCATAATTAAATTGTCATTATTTCTGTTTCTTTTTTATCCCCCAAAACTTTGATCTTGTCGTTATAATCCTTAGTCAATTCATCTAGCTCTTTGAGAGCTTGAAATTTTTCATCTTCAGAGATAGTCTTATCTTTTTCGGCTGACATAATCTCTTCACGAATTTTTTCCCGGACACCACGCAAAGAAATACGGCCTTCTTCTAATTTCTTATGCAAAACTTTGACTAATTCTTTGCGTGTCTCTTCGGTTAGCGATGGAAAATTGAGCCTAATAACTTGGCCATCAACCACCGGGCTAACTCTAATATCCGACTTACTAAGGGCTTTTTCAATGTCTTTGACTACGCCTGGATCCCAAGGCTTAATAATGATAGTCTGTGGTTCGGGCGCTGTGATAGAAGCCAGGTGCATCAAGTCAGATACTGTACCATAAGACTCTACTGGCACTTTTTCTACCAAACTCGGCACGGCTCGGCCAGTCCTTAGTGAAGCGATATCGCTTTTGACAAAATCGACAGCCTTGTCAAAATTAGTTTTACCATTGTCTACTAGTCTATGCATATATTTATTTAGTAGTTTTTAATTGATAAGCTCCTAGGTATAAAAATTTATTATCTAGTGAAAACTCCAAAACCTTAGCAGCAAAAGCTGTAGGCAAAGCGCTAATCTTCCAATTGACTCCGCCGTCAACCGAGTGATACATAGCGTTAGTGGTGCCATAGATAATTTCTTTAGCATCTTTAGGATTAACAACTACTGAATATATAGTGTCTTTTTTATCCGGAGTTAGAAGCTGCAATTGTTGCCACAGGCCATCACTATATTTAAACCTAAAAATACCAAGACTATTGGCATAAATAACCGCGTCTTTATTGCTCCTATCACTACTCAAGGCTAAATTTACCTTAGCGCCATTGACAGCACCAAAAATTTTATATTTATTACTATTTAATTTCTCCAACTCCTTGGCCGGCAATTCTTCATTGGCTTCTAATTTTAACTTTTCTTTTCTAGTTTTTATAATACCAGCCAGTTGGGCATCTTCATCAACGTTAGCTAAATCAACATCCAACTGCATCAAATCTTCCCAATGAGTACCGCCATCACTGCTTCTAAAAATACCTTTTCTTTGGGTAGCCACGTATAAAATATTACTATCCGAATGATTTTGGATAACAATTTCTTTAACTGTATCATCGAAACGGTTAAGGACATCCCAAGATTTTCCGTAATCAGAGCTTTTGACAAAAGTGCCACCAGAAGTACCAGCATAGACAATATTATTTTTAGTAGCATCAATCGCTAAGGCGGTCACATATTGACCGGCCCGAGCTTCAAAATAGGTATCTTTCCAGGTGCGCGAACAATCAGTACTCTTATAGATGGTGTTATGAACTGCCGCAAAAATCGTACAGTTGGTCTTAGGGTCAATAACAATGTCATTAACTATGCCTTTGCCTTTAAGAGTATTAAACCAACCCTCACCGTAATTGTAGCTATAAAAAATACCATCCAGTTGCGTACCGATGTATATTGCTTTGTCATCTAAAGCATCAAGGCCAATAGTAGTAATACTAGCCGCATTAAAATTTATTTTCTTTTCCCCTAGAGTATAGATAGTTGTTACTCTATTCCAGGTCTCACCGAGATCACTGCTACGAAACAAACCACCGGCTGTAGCCGTGGAGTTAGATGTACCGAGACTGCCTCCTTTTTTGATTTGCACACAACCCGACAAAACTAAAGGTGCTACTAAAATCAGGGTAAAAATTTTTAAATAATGGCTGTTTTTATTTTCCATATTTTTTATTTAACGCTTAAAAGCAAATTTTCCCACAAAAGTTGTGGCGAAACATTATATGATAATTTTTGTTTCATTTTATTTAAAGATAACAAATTGTTAACCAGACTATACTCACTAAACTCTTTGGCTAATTTCTGCAAATCATCTCGATAAAGTTCAGTCACTATAGGTCGACCCAATTTAATCCACAAAAGATCACGCAGGAAAACCTCAAATAAATCTAAATAGTCTTTAGTCAGATTGCCCAGCTCATAGACTTTGTAACCAGCATGATCTTTTTTTAGAACTTCAAACCACTTATCAATGGCCTGCATGTAGTTAAAGGTGTTGCTGGATAAAAGTTTGATTATAAAATCGGCATTAGTTTTGAAATTATCCAAGTGATCAGCCATCATCTTCAGAGCTACACCCGGCTTGCCAAACGAAAGATTGATAATAGTTTCTTTTTCAGACTCACTAAAATCATAAGTGGCCAGCCAAGCTTTCATATCGTCCCTGCTCAATGATTTGAACTTGAGTAACTGCGCTCGAGACATCACAGTTGCTGGCAAATTAACAATAGAGTCAGCAATCAAAATAATAGTCGTGTTTTTTGGTGGTTCCTCCAAAGTTTTTAAAAGAGCGTTGGCACTAAACAAATTGATAGTATGTACACCGTAAATAATCGCTAATTTTTTTTCGCCAGTGACCTGAGACAGCGACAAACTGTGTAGAAACTCCCGAACATTATCAATGCTTAAATCTTGATTGTAGCCCAACTTATAAAGATCCAAAAATGTACCCCGACTGATTAAACGGCAATTTTGGCACTGGCCACAAGGTTTAGCTGTTTCCGCTTGGCAAAAAAGGCTCTGGGCAAAGTGATCAGCTATCATCTTTTTGCCCAAACCGCTCGGCCCATAAAACAAATAAGTGTTAGC
>JAHFJB010000049.1 GCA_023246135.1 Candidatus Parcubacteria bacterium | reverse complement strand
ACTATTACAAGAAGTATTATTACAACGGCAATGCCGTGATTGGTTTGGCTGGTAATTTTAAAGAAGCCGCGGCTTTAAAATTGATTAACAAACTTTTTCCAATATCATCTAGAAAATCAAGGGTTAAGGTAGTGCCAGTGCCAAAGTTGAAACAAACTAGTCCGCAAATCACTATTGTCAATCGTAATTTAGAACAGGTCCAGCTAATGCTGGGATTCAAGAGTGTATCAGCCTCTGATTCTAAGTTTATGGTTAGCCAAGTTTTGGCTAATATCTTAGGTGGCACTATGAGTTCAAGATTATTTTTGAGTATTAGAGAGCGTAAAGGTTTGTGTTATTCTATACATGCCGAGATAAACGGCTATGAAGATATAAGTTCCTTTGTAGTTCATGCCGGCTTGAATACCAATAAAATTTATGAGGCTTTGTCAGCTATCAGAACAGAACTCAATATGATCAGAGATAAGGGCATTAGTCAGACAGAACTTATAAAAGCCAAAGATAATATGCGTGGTCGTCTGATACTTAAGATGGAAAATGCCAGCACTTATCTTAATTTCTTAATTGCTCAGGAAGTGCTGGGCGAGCGTCTCAAAGATTTGCCAGCCAAAATAAAAGATTTGGACAGTGTCACATTGGCACAGGTCAATGATATGGCTAAGCAGATAATTGATTGGCGTCAAAGCAATTTAGCGGTCATCGGGCCATTCAGGCAAAGTAAAAGTTTTTTAAATATTTTAAAAAAGTAAAATAAAAATTATGTCTAACCAAGGAATTTCTATTTCCACCGAGACTATCATCCGAGTAATATTAATCCTGCTCGCAGTTGGATTTTTATTTTTGGTCAAAGATGTCCTGGCCCTATTTTTTGTAGCCATTATTTTGGCTTCGGCTTTTGATCCGCTTATTGATTGGTTCCAAAAGTTCAAGATACCCAGATCTGTCAGCATTCTCGGCGTCTACATTGTATTTTTTATAATAATTGGTGGAGCCATATACCTACTGACTGGTCCCATTGTCACTCAGATAAAAGATTTATCTCGGGCTTTCCCTGAAGTTTACGCCAAGATTCAGCAAGGCTTGCAGGTGATTTCCGGTAGTGTCACTAGAGAAACTATTTCTACTAGTTTCTTAGATATTACCAAGGGACTGTCAGCCGCTACTTCTAGTATTTTTAGTGTAGCTACATCTATTTTTGGTGGTATTATTAGTTTTTTTATGGTACTAGTCATTACTTTTTATCTTACAGTCGAAGAAGATGGTATGAAGCGTTTTGTAAAGAGCATTACCCCGCTTAAGCACCAAAAATATGTTTCCGAATTGATTGGTGCCATGCAAAAGCGCATGGGTTATTGGCTAAGAGGGCAGTTATTTCTGTCACTTATAGTCTTTGTTATGGTTTATATTGGCTTGACCCTCATGCAAGTCAAATATGCCTTGATCTTAGCAGTAGTGGCTGGTATTTTTGAAATAGTGCCTTTCTTGGGTCCGTGGATATCAGCTATACCTGGCATTTTCTTTGCATTTAGCCAAAGCCCAACCACAGCCATTTTTGTGGCCATTTTATATTTTGTTATTCAACAAATAGAAAATAACTTGATTGTACCCAAAGTCATGGGTAAGAGCACTGGGCTTAACCCGTTGGTAGTGATTCTGGCGCTTTTGACTGGCGCTCGTTTGGCTGGTATTGTCGGCGCACTACTGGCCGTACCAGTGGCTTTGGCAGTGTCAGTTTATGTGGAGAGCGTGATTGCTTATAAAAAAGCTAAAGAAAGCAAATAAATGTCCATTTTGTATCTAGTAGCTACGCCGATTGGTAATTTGGAAGATTTGAGCCTCCGTGCTCTTAGGATTTTGCAAGAAGCAGATTTAGTTCTGGCCGAAGATACACGGGTTATCAGAAAATTGTTGGGTCATTATAATATAAGAGTAGATGTGCTTTCTTGGCATCAGCATAGTAGTGATAAAGACTGGCAAAGAATAGACAAATTTTTTTCTCAAGACAAGCAGATAGCTTTTGTATCTGATGCCGGTACACCAGGTATTTCTGATCCGGGCGGTAAGCTGATTGAGTTAGCGCTGAAGCATTATCCTGAAGCTAAGATTGTTCCAATCCCCGGAGCTTCGGCCCTGTCAGCTATCATATCTGTCGCAGGTATTGCTATGGATGATTTTTTATTCTTGGGATTTTTGCCTCACAAAAAAGGACGCCAGACACAAATTGCTGAGATAAAAGCGGCCAAGCGGCCAGTAATATTTTTTGAATCAGTTCATCGCATCATCAAGGCCTTAGAGCAATTATCTGATTGTCCTAAGAAATTGATAGTTGGTCGTGAGCTCACTAAGCAGTTTGAGACTATTTATCGGGGTACAGCTAAAGAAATTTTAGATATTTTAAATAAAGATAAGACGCAAATAAAAGGAGAGTTTGTAATTATAGTAAATAAATAATATGAACACTAAAAAACATTTGGGCACAGTCACGATTTTGTTGGAGGACAGGCATAATCACGCACAAGATGTTCAGCAAATTTTGACTGATAATAGCCGCATTATTATGGCACGATTAGGTGTTAATCCATCACGCAGTTGTATTAAGAATTGTACGGGTTTAATTACTTTGACAGTTGAGGGCACAGCTAAAGAAATATCTGATCTAACCAAGAAATTGAACAAGCTTTACGGTATTGTAGCTAAAAGCATTACTATAACCAAGTAGATGAAATTTGTTATCAGACAATTGGTAGCAGAAGATTTGAAAAGCGGTTCAGGTTTTTTTGAGACCCTGTCCAATTTGCGGGGTAATAGTCGAGTATATAGTCGTTGGTCGCTTAGTCAAAAGAAACGCGTTTGGCAAACAGCCAAGAAGCAAAATTCATATTTTTTTGTGGCCGTTTCCAAAGCCAAGCCTAGTTACAATCAGATTGTTAGTACTGTTAAGCTGCTTATTGAACCAAAGTTTTATTATCAGGGTAAGCCGGCGGCTCATCTGGAAGATGTGGCCACTAGAAAAGGTTTTGAAGGGCAGGGATTATCTAAGGCACTTATTAAAGTAGCCAAACAAAAGGCCAAGGCCAAAGGTTGTTATAAGATGATTCTGAGTTGCAAGGAGAAACTTATTCCTTTTTATAGCAAGTCTGGTTTTAAAAAATCCAGTGTTCATATGAGGTTTGATTTCAAAAAATAAATATGTCAAATAAAGAAAATAAATTCTATATCACCACGCCTATTTATTATGTGAACGACCCCACTTCGCTTTTTGCTTTTGCTCAAAGCTTCGCGGGGCAAGACTCAAATTTTTAAACTTATGTCAGATAAATTAAGAAAATTCTATATCACCACGCCTATTTATTATGTGAACGATAAGCCGCACATTGGCCATGCTTACACTACTATTGTAGCTGATGTTTTGGCACGTTTTCATAGGGGAAAATTAGGTCGAGACCAGGTTTTCTTTTTGACTGGCACCGATGAGCACGGTGCCAAAGTAGCTGAGGCCGCTACCAAGGCCAACTTAAGTCCACAAAAATTCACTGATCAGGTGAGTGCCCGCTTTAAGGATACTTGGAAGAATTTGGCCATTGATTATAATCATTTTATCCGCACCACTGATGCTAGTCATGAGAAGATTGTCGTCGAAATTTTGAAAAAATTAAAAGATAGCGGCCATCTCTATGATGGAGACTATGAAGGTTTGTATTGTGTTGGTTGTGAGAGATTTATAAGTGAGAGTGAGCTTGTTGACGGTAAGTGCCCCGATCATAATCGCGTGCCGGAAAAATTAGTAGAGAAAAATTGGTTTTTTAATTTGCAAAAATTTTTGCCGAAAATAAAATCAGCTATAGAATCTGGTGGGCTGGCGATATACCCCCAAACTAGAAAAAATGAAGTGCTCGGTTTGATTGATAAGCAGGCTTTACCAGATTTTTCTATTTCTCGTAGCAAGCAAGCAGTGCCTTGGGGTATTGATCTGCCTTGGGACAAAGACCAAAAGACTTATGTCTGGGTAGATGCCCTATCTAACTATATTACTGCTTTGGATTATCCCAAAGGCAAAGACTTTGAAAAGTTTTGGCCAGCTGATGTGCAAGTCTTGGGTTTAGATATTTTAAAATTTCATGCAGTTTATTGGCCGGCCATGCTTATGGCTCTTGATTTGCCTAGCCCAAAGAAATTGGCTATCCACGGTTATTTTACTATAGATGGCAAGAAAATGAGCAAGTCTTTGGGCAATGCCATTGATCCTGATGATTTGGTAAAAATATATGGCGCCGAGGCTACTAAATATCTTATCTTGTCACAATTTTCTTTTGGGCAAGAGAGCGACATTAAGGTTGAGGATTTTTCCGTTAAATATAACGCTGACTTAGTTAATGGTCTAGGTAATTTAGTCAATCGCGTGACCAACATGGTAGAAAAATATTTGGCCGGCGATATAGATATCAAAAATTGGCCAAGCGATTTGGTTGGCCAAGAAGAAATTGGTAATTTGCGCTTCAAAGAAGCTTTGGGCCTTATTTGGCAATTGATTCAAAAAGACAATGCTTTGATTGATGAAAATAAGCCTTGGCAATTAGGTGCTTCAGAAAGTTCTGGTGATAAAGCCAAATTAAAAAAATTGCTTCAGGAATTAATAATGGATTTATATATTATTGCTAAATCGTTCCAGGCTTTCATGCCCATGAAGTCCCAGGCCATTGTTGATATAGTAGAGGCTAAAAATGTTCAGAAACCAACGGAGCCATTATTTCCAAGATTAAATAATTAAATATAGTAGAAAGTATAAATTAGAAAGATTAG
>JAHFJB010000048.1 GCA_023246135.1 Candidatus Parcubacteria bacterium | reverse complement strand
GGATTTTCTATTTGAACCAAGCACGCGGTCAGTTTTGGATGCTTTCTTGCCACGCTTGGTTGAAGTGCAGATATATCAGGCAGTGTTAGAGAGTGAAGCTTCAGAACATTCCGCTCGTATGTTTGCCATGCGCAATGCTTCTGATGCCGCTAGTGAGATGATAGATGATTTATCTTTAGCATATAATCAAGCCCGGCAGGCCGGCATTACCGCTGAGATTGCGGAAATTGCTGCTGGTAGTGCCGCCTTAGAATAAATAGTAATTTATTAATATAAATATTATGGAAAACAAAGGAGTAGTTAAACAGATTATTGGCGCTGTGGTCGATGTTTATTTCGCCAAAAATCTTCCCGAAATAAATTATGCTCTAGAGATAAAGCTTGGTAATGGCCGGCTAGTCTTGGAAGTGCAAAAACACCTCGGCAACAATATGGTCCGTACTGTCGCTATGAGCTCAACGGATGGCTTGGCTAGAGGCGTAGAAGTTATAAATACTGGCGGGCCGATTAGCGTGCCGGTTGGCAAAGAAACCCTAGGCCGGATGTTTGATGTTTTAGGCAATCCCATTGATGGTCAATCTCAAGTCCAGACTAAAACCAGTTGGCCTATACATCGCCAAGCCCCAAAATTTATTGAACAGTCAACTAAAACAGAAATTTTTGAGACGGGCATCAAAGTCATTGACCTTATTTGCCCTTTTACCAAAGGTGGTAAGGTTGGTTTGTTTGGTGGAGCCGGTGTCGGCAAAACTGTGGTTATCCAAGAATTAATTAGAAATATTGCCGCTGAGCATGGTGGTTTTTCGGTGTTTAGTGGAGTTGGCGAGCGCACTCGTGAAGGCAATGAACTTTATCATGAAATGAAGAATTCCGGTGTGCTTAAGAATACTACTTTAGTTTTTGGCCAGATGAATGAACCGCCGGGAGCTCGTCAGCGAGTCGCCTTAACCGCTTTGACTATGGCTGAATATTTTCGTGATCATGAAGGTAAAGATGTGCTTTTGTTTATAGATAACATCTTTCGTTTCACACAAGCTGGCTCTGAAGTTTCAGCCCTCTTAGGCCGTATGCCTTCAGCGGTAGGTTATCAGCCAACTCTGGCTACCGAGATGGGTGAACTGCAAGAAAGAATCACTTCTACCAGCAAAGGCTCTATTACTTCAGTCCAGGCTGTCTATGTGCCGGCTGATGATTTGACTGACCCAGCTCCAGCTACGACTTTTGGTCACTTGGATTCAACTGTGGTTTTGTCTCGTAGTTTGTCGGAATTAGGTATCTATCCAGCGGTTGATCCCTTGGATTCTACTTCAGTGATTCTAGACCCGGAGATAGTAGGTGAGGAGCATTATCAGATAGCCCGCGAAGTGCAGAGAGTCTTGCAGCGATACAAAGATTTGCAGGACATCATTGCTATCTTGGGTATGGATGAATTATCAGAAGAGGATAAGTTGACTGTATCAAGAGCTCGTAAAATTCAAAGATTTTTATCTCAACCATTTTTCGTGGCGGAGATTTTTACCGGTACTGAAGGACGTTATGTATCTCTGGCCGAAACTGTGCGCGGCTTTAAAGAAATTTTGGATGGCAAGCACGATGACAAATCCGAGCAAGCATTTTATATGAAAGGCACTATTGACGAAGTAAAATAGTTTATGAAAAAGCTCAAGTTAAAAATTGTTACACCGGAAAAGATACTGCTAGAAGAAGAAGTGGTGCAGGTTTCAGTCTCTACAGCTTTGGGGCAAATTACCGTTTTACCAAATCATTTACCTCTGGTAGCTCAATTGGCTTCAGGAGAAATTGTAGTTAAAAAAGATGGCCACACTGAAGACCTGATGGCCGTTTCGGGTGGACTATTGGAAGTTTTGCCCGATCAGGTAGTAATTTTGGCCGATACTGCCGAGCGAGCCCAAGACATTGATGAATCTCGAGCCGAGACAGCCCGTCGGCAAGCTGAAGAGATTCTGAAGACCAAAGTAGCTGATGCTGAACAATTTGCTTTCTTTACGGCTAAGATAGAAAAAGAATTAGCCAGACTGCGAGTTGTTAGGAAAAATAAAAACAGAAAATCTGGATTTGATAATTTAAGAAAGGAATAAATATGACTTTTATTGTACCTAATGACAGCTTGTCTAAGCACGAATGCCCCTTGGCCGTAATTAAGTGTGTAGATTTTCGTTTCCGCAGTTCAGATCAGGAGTTTGTAGAGTCAGGTTTGGGTTACAAAGATTTTGATTTGTACTCTTGGCCTGGTAGCGCTAAGGATGTTTTGAAAAATAATGGTTTCAAAGTTTCTTTTACAGAAAAGATAGTGGCGGTTTCCAAAAATCTACACAATGTTAAAAAACTCTTATTACTATGGCATTGGGATTGCGGTGCTTATGGTGGCAGTAAGAATTTTGCTGGTGTAAGTGAAGAAGAAGCTACTTATCTCAAAGATTTGCAGACAGTCAAAGAGATGTTGGTTAAAGATTTGCCTCAAGACCTAGAAATTTTAATGGCTTATAGTAAACCCGCTCCACAAGGCCTTGAATATACACTGGTAGAATAGATTAAATTTAGTATTTTTATAAAAACCCCTGTAAAACAGGGGTTTTTTGTTTTTAATATCTTGACTTTTTGCTTATATATGCTATAATACTCCTTCGGTCTTTAAGTATATAGGAGCTTAGATGAGATAAAAGGTATTTACTAATTATTTCATGTGAGCTGCTAGTCGGCTCATGTTATTTAACCACGACAGGATTGTCTTTCTACAGGAGGTTTTCTTAGTGCATAAGCGTTACCATGCTACCGGAGCCCCTTGCGTTGATGGGGATTACTTCTCTCTTTTCCAGGAGAAAGCAATCTCCCTAGGCGGTCGACTCGTCGATATGTTCCCTCAACCTGGGGGTGCCAAGACGCTGAGAGCTTCCAAACTCTCAGCCCACGAGTTCGTCCAGAACTTTGTCGGGGTCTCTGTTGCCAAGCACGGCATCAGCAGCATCATCCTCGGCAACCACCTTCAGTGTGGCGCCTACGAAAAGTTCGGGCTTTCTCTGCCTGAAGAAGAGGTGCTACAGCGGCGCCACATCGAGAGGGCAGTGCGCTTTCTCAGCGACTACATCCCCATGGGGATTCGTCACTACCTCAAGGAGGAGGAGCTCCCTGGGCAGGAAGTGCAGAATTTGGAGACCGTTTTGGAAAGCGGTCTGATCATCCGAGCACTGCTCATCAAGCCGCACGACATGTCGCGGCGCATCACTGATCCTTCTACCCAATGCTTCGTTGAGCAGGTCATCTGATCAACCGACGCTCCTTACAGCCACCGCCCTCACCATTGGTGGCATATCGCCTCACTTCTGCCCAAACGCGGGCAGGGGACTCTCGTCTTTAGAGGGCAGACGAGAGTTCTTTTTTTACTTTTGATTTTTCTATTGTTATAGGCTAAAATATAGTCATGGTTGTGGATTTAACTAAGCTCAATTTAGCACAAAAACAGGCTGTTACCCATGATAAGGGGCCGGCTATTTTGATTGCTGGAGCTGGCACTGGTAAAACCACAGTGATTACTGAGAGAATCGCTTATTTAATTGAGCAGAATAAGGCCAAACCCGAGGAAATATTGGCTGTAACTTTTACCGAAAAAGCCGCCAGTGAAATGGCTGAGCGGGTGGACAAACTCTTGCCCTTGGGTTATGCCGAGCTGTGGATTCATACTTTTCATGGTTTTTGTGAAAAAGTTTTGAAAAATTATGCCATTGATATTGGTTTGCCCAATGATTTTAAATTATTAGATACAACCGCTACTTGGCTTCTGGTTAGGCAAAATTTAGATAAGTTTAATTTGGATTATTATCAGCCCATTGGCAGTCCTACTAGGTTTATTCATGCTCTAATCACTCATTTTTCCCGCTGTAAAGATGAAGTAGTTTATCCTGAAGAATATCTCCAGTATGCTGAAGCTACTCATCTCAATACTGACCAAGCCGGTGACCGTGAGGAAATAGAGCAGGAGACTTTGAGAGTCAGAGAAGTAGCCAACGCTTACCACGTGTATCAGCAATTACTCTTAGAGAAAAATTCTTTAGATTTTGGTGATTTGATAAATTATACTTTGCGTTTGTTTCAAAAGCGCCCGGTGATTTTAAAAAAATTTCGCGAGCAATTTAAGTATATTTTAGTTGATGAATTTCAAGATACCAATTGGGCCCAATATGAGCTTATAAAACTTTTGGCGGCGCCACAAAATAACATTATGGTAGTTGGTGATGATGATCAGGCAATTTATAAGTTTCGTGGCGCCGCTATTTCTAATATTTTGAGTTTTAAAAAAGATTATACCAAAAAGAATCAGCCGCTTACCGAGATTTTTTTGACGGACAATTATCGCTCTGGTCAAAAGATTTTGGATACAGCTTACAATTTTATACAGCTCAATAATCCCGATCGTTTGGAGTATCAGTACCAGCGTAGCCGCAAGAAACTTAATAAAAAATTAGTTAGCCACTATAAGTCTTCTGGTCAAATTGAGGTTTGTCTTTTGCTGACAAGAATGCGGAGATTGACGGGGTGATTGGCAAGATTATTGATATTAAAAAACAAAAAAAAGATGCTTCTTGGTCGGACTTTGCCATACTGGTGCGTGCCAATGATCAGGCTCAGGGTTTTGTCAGTATGCTTAGAAAGTTAGGTGTGCCACACCAGTTTATGGCTTCACGAGGACTATATAGCCAGGATATTATTTTGGATATCATGGCTTATTTGAAGCTTCTAGATAATTATCATGAATCAACGGCTTTGTTTCGCATCCTGAGTTTAGCGGTCACTGGTCTCAAGGTTGAGACAATTATTAATTTGA
>JAHFJB010000047.1 GCA_023246135.1 Candidatus Parcubacteria bacterium | reverse complement strand
TATCTTGGTAGATATAGTCACTGAGGCTAATGCAGCATCTACGCCAGTTCATATCAGCCCAGTTTTGATGAGACACAATTGGTTGACCAGCACAACCATTGGTGTGGGCCCGGCTATAGCTGAGGACACTAGTGGTGTTTTCTCTGATACAACATCCAATTGGGATGTACACGTGATGACAGTGATAGATGCTACCTTCTGTGATGGCAATGGCGATAAATTCATGGATTGTACCATGCCTTAATGATTAAAATGAAGTATTTAAATAAAAATAAACTATGTTTGATGATTTAAAAGGCGACAATAAGCCAGTGGCGCCAACTATGCCAGTTAGTGGCCAGTCAGCTACTCCAGTACCAGTCAAAGCAGCTGAGAGTGGTGCTGATGATCTTTTTGGTGATGTCGATCCAGCTCCAAAGATGAATCCCACTGTTTTTGGTGATGATAGGCCTAGTGCTATTAAGTCTGGAAAAATAAAGCCAGTTTCTCAAACTAACGCTCCTCAAGTTAGAATATAGACACCACCTCCACAGCCAATAGTCGCTTCTAGAGACCAATTGACTATGGAAGAAGATATTCGTGGTCCTAAAAAATTTATTATTGCTGGAGCAGTGACATTATTAATATTGGTAGTTGCTGGTATTATTTATTTTGTTGTTAGGCGTAACAATGCTAATCAGCCAGCGTCAGAGGTTAATCAAAATGTTAATGTCAATGTCAATCAGATTGTAGATGTTGACATTAATACCAATGAACCGGCGGTTGTTGATGAAGTTGATAGTGATTTTGACGGCCTACCCGATGTCGAAGAAACAAAAATAGGCACTAATCTTTATGAGCCGGATAGTGATAATGATGGCGTTTTTGATCAGGATGAAGTGCAGATTTATAAGACCAATCCTTTGAGTGATGATTCCGATAAAGACACTTTGGGGGATTATAAAGAAATTTTTATATGGCGCACTGATCCTAATAAAGCCGACACAGATGACGATGGTTTTAGTGATGGGGTAGAAGTAAAAAACGGCTATAATCCTTTGGGTCGTGGACTGATAGAAGATGCACCACCAGGTACCTTTAATCTAGAAGGAAATATTAACCAAGCTACTAGCACTAATCAAATAAATCAATAATTTTTATGTTTGACAAACCAATGAGTAATAACATCACTGATCAAGGAAGTGTCAACCAGTCTGGCCAACAGTTAAATGGTTTCGGTAACACTGGTGTGAATTTAAAAAATGGAGCGCCTACAGTTTCTACACCCGAGGTTGATGTTCATGCTATGCCTAAGAAATTTTTACCTCAAGGGCAGCCATCTGGCGGGGGATCTTTTGGTAAGGTTGCTTTGATTGTTATTGGGGTATTGGTAGTAGTTGGCGTAGCCGCCGCAGGAGTTTATTGGTATATGAATAGGCCTAAGCCCGCACCACAAAATAATAATCAAGCGCCAGTAGTTGATCAAAATACAAATATTAATACCAATCAGCCGGTTGTTGATAACACAAATGTAAATAATAATCAAAACAGTAACACTAATACTGATGTTAATGTTAATCTCAATGTTAATACCAATACTAACACCAATACTAATACTAATTTGCCTGACAACGGCAATGCCGATGCTGATAATGACGGCTTAACTTACAATGAAGAGTTTGCTTTTGGTACCAATGTTAATAATGATGATACTGATCGTGATGGCTATAAAGATGGGGCAGAAATAAAAAATCTGTACAGTCCACTTTTGCCAAGTCAAACACTAGTTGATTCTGGTTTGGTGACCAATTTTGTTAATGATATGTTTGCTTATAGTGTTTATAGGCCCACAGCTTGGTTAGCTCAAGCCTTGGGCGAAGATTTGGGCACGGTCACTATTTTGCCAGATTCTGAAAGCGGTGAGTTTTTTACAATTGTGACTCGAGCTAACACTAATAAATTGACCTTGATCAAAGCCCGAGAGGCAGTCAGTGATATTTTGCCGAATAATATTGGTATGGTTAATTATACCCTGGCCAAGACACCAGCCTTGCGATCAGGCGATCAGACCAAAGTACTTATGGTTACCAATGATTTTATTTATGTGATTAGCCATAATGTTGGTTCATCGGGACAAAATAGTTTGGCTACAACCTTTGATATGATGCTTAACAGTTTTAAGTTACTTAAGGTCACTAAAACGCCGCAGACCAATGGTTAGTTTAATAGAAGTTAATAAGCAAGGGGAAAAAGTTGATTTTGCCTGGCTTGGCACTTTAGAAAAAATATTGAAACGTCACTTGCATTTGAGCAAAAAGATTTCAGTAGCCATAGTGACTGAGAGTGAAATACGTAGGCTCAATAAAGTGTATCGTCATAAAGACAAAGTTACTGACGTACTGTCTTTTTCCTTGGAGACCCAAGATTTTTTGGGGGAAGTAGTGATTTGTCTGCCCCAAGCCCGCCTTCAAGCTAAAGAAAACAAGCATAGCCTCAAAGCCGAGTTACAATTTTTGACTATACACGGAATTTTGCATCTTTTGGGCTATGATCATGAGCTCGGTGCCAGCGCCGAGGCCAAGCAAAACAAGATGCAGTTAGAGATTTTAGAATTATTGTAAGTTTTTATGGGCTATACATTGTGGCAAAGTTTTAGACACGCCGGCCGAGGCTTAAAAATCGTCGCTAAAACAGAGAAAAATTTTAGAATCCAACTACTTATAGCGGTATTGGTTTTACTAGCAGCTTGGTATCGTCATTTGGAAGAAAAATCATTTATTATTTTATTGTTGGTTATGGCACTAGTGATGTGTCTGGAAATAGTCAATTCAGCTATAGAGCGTTTGGTTGATATCTTGGCGCCGCGCACCCATAATTTTGCCAAAGAAATAAAAGATTTATTAGCCGCCATGGTGCTTTTGGCCAGTATTTTTGCCGCAATCATTGGGTTTGTAATTTTTATTTAGAAATTATTTGGCAAATATCAATAATTTCGTTATAATTAATAATCATAAGCAGTAATTAATGGCAAACAGCAAGGATATTATTACAGGTTTGGACATTGGCAGCAAAACTATTCGTATTGTGATGGGCCAGAGGTTAGTTGATGGTCGTTTAAACATCATTGGCGCTGCTGAGAGTCCGGCTGAGGGCATTAGCCGAGGAAGCATCACTTCAATTGAGGATGCTGTTTCTTCTATTTCTGAGACTATAGAGAAATGCGAGAGAATGACGGGCTTAAGAGTTGATAAAATGGTGGTCGGTATATCCGGTGCTCATATTAAGACAGTTAGCAGTAAAGGCGTGGTAGCTGTTGCCAAAGCCAATGAGCAAGTGGAGGATTCGGATGTAGAGAGAGCCTTGGAGGTAGCTGAGAGCACTACTACTGTGCCCAATTATGAAATTCTTCATGTTTTGCCGATTAGCTATAATCTTGATGACCAAAAGGGCATAAAAGAGCCCCAGGGCATGACTGGTGTGCGCCTAGAAGTAGAAACTCAAGTAGTGATGGCTTTGTCGGCCCAAGTTAAGAATTTGACCAAATGTATTTATCGTACGGGCGTGGATATTGATTATATTGTTTTTTCTATCTTGGCTACGGCTGAAGCAGTCCTTACTCCTAAACAAAAAGAATTAGGCGTGGCAGTTGTCAATCTAGGAGCATCTACAACTTCACTAGTTGTTTTTGAAGAGGGTAATATTATGCATACAGCGGTTTTGCCAGTTGGTGCCGGACATATAACCAATGATTTAGCGATTGGGCTTAAGACATCAGTAGAAGTGGCTGAAGCTGTCAAACTGGATAATGCCCAAGCACTTAGCGAATCTATTTCTAAGCGGGAAGAAGTTGACCTCCATAAATATTCTGAAGAAGAGAAAAAAGGCTCTTATGTTTATAAGAAAGATATTGCCGAGATTTGCGAGGCGCGCATGGAAGAGATTTTTGGCATGGTCAACGATGAACTTAAAAGAATTGATAGAGCCGGCAAGTTGCCAGCGGGTGTGGTTTTAACTGGTGGCGGTGCCAAATTATCAATGGTGGTAGATCTGGCAAAAAATATTTTTGACCTGCCGGTATTTTTGGGACTACCAACAACACATAATTTCGCCATTGATAAATTGAATGATTTAGAATATACTACAGCTCTAGGATTAGTCATGTGGGCTGATAAAAATATCAATAATCGCGGGGGAATATTGTCAGGATTTTCTGGTGTTAATCAGGGTGCCGACAAATTAAAACGTTGGCTAAAAAATCTCTGGCCGTCATCATAGATTTATAAAATTAGCCTTTTAACTAGATAATCAATGCAGAAAAAGAATATCAAAGAAGTAGTGCCACCAGTGGAAACTTTTGCCAATATCAAAGTTGTTGGCGTGGGTGGTTCTGGCAATTCAGCCATCAATCGCATGGTCTCTTCCAAAATAAGAGGCGTGGATTTTATAGCTATCAATACTGATGCTCAGGCCCTGCACCATTCTATTGCCCCGAATAAAATTCACATAGGTAAGAGTACTACCAGAGGACTAGGGGCTGGCATGAATCCAGAATTGGGTTTAAAAAGCGCCGAGGAGAATGAAGCTGACATTGTCGAATATTTGACTGGGGCTGACATGGTATTTATTACTTGTGGACTTGGTGGCGGTACAGGCACGGGAGCAGCTCCTTTAGTCGCTGATCTAGCTAGACAGTCAGGCGCTCTGACCGTAGCTGTTGTTACCAAACCTTTTACTTTTGAAGGCGTTCAGCGTCGGGAGATTGCTGAAAGAGGCTTGGAGCACCTGATGGATAAGGTGGACACTATTATTACCATACCCAATGACCGTCTCTTGCAAATTATTGATAAAAAAACTTCTTTGATTGACGCTTTTGCCATTGTCGATGAAGTTTTAAAACAAGGTGTACAGGGCATATCGGAAGTGATTACAGTGCCAGGTTTAGTCAATGT
>JAHFJB010000046.1 GCA_023246135.1 Candidatus Parcubacteria bacterium | reverse complement strand
GGGAAATGAACCAAATCTGGCTTTAGTTTATACAACATAAAGGGTATTACAAACTGTTCAGCCAAACTATACCAGCGGCAAGGGCAGATCTTAATGGAAAAATTATGAGGTAATATTAAATCCTTTGGCTGAGACCTAAATAATAAAATATACTCATTGGCTTTATCCAACTTTATTAAATTTTCCAAAAATTTTTGGTTATAGCGACCCAGTCCCCCAAAAGACGGTCCAAAAATTCTCAAATCAATTACAATTTTCATATATTTTATTTTTTAAAAGAATTAAACAAGGCTATCATATTTTGGACTTGTTGAGACCACTTAAGTATTTCATAACTGGGTAGTGACTCTCTAAGAGCTTGTTTAAGTTTATCATCAATGCTCAATTGTTTTAAGGCCTGATAAATATCGCTAATATTATATGGATCTACATAAATGGCTTGATTCTTTAATATTTCTGGTAAAGAAGTACGATAACTGGCAATCACCGGTACACCGCAAGCTAGGGCTTCTAGCGGCGGAAAGCCAAAACCCTCATAAAATGACGGCCAAATCAAACCCTGGCTCAGATAATACAAAGCTTCCTTAACAGGACTGTCTAGATAACCCAGATACTTTATATATGGTCGATCATTAATACTTTTTAATAAATCACTAGACTTATAGCCTTGGCTGCCGACAATAACTAAGGCTGTATCTGGGTAATCTTTATGGTAAATATCAAAAGCAGATATTATACTACTAATATTTTTTCTCGGCTCCAAGGTACCAACATAGATAAAATATTTTAGTGGTAAAGCAAATCTAGTTATCAAAGATTGCGCTTGATCTTTGTCCATAACCACTGTTTCTAAGCCTGGATTAATAACTACAATTTTTGATGAATCTATGCCAAAAAAATTAATTATATCCCCTTTAGTATGCTCTGACACAGCCACAATCTTGTCGGCTCTTTTAATAAGCGTACCTACTCTTATCAAATAATGCCAAATGCGACTCTTAGGAGAAAAAAACTGCCGGTCGTGTATAAAAGATAAATCATGAATTGTCAAAATAAGTGGTGTAGAACCAAGCTGACAAAAATTAATATTGGGTAACCAAAATAAATCAAGTTTGGTCTCAAACACAGTATCTAGTTTTGGTCCTAGTCCAGTGAGCAAGCGCCCATTCAGAATCTTGTTGGGGATGTTTAAATTTTTTACCGTAAAATTATTACTTGCAAAAGGAAAACTTGCTGATGGCTTTTTTAAACCGGAATTAAAAAAATAATATTGATTATCTTTATCAATCTGTAAAATATTATCTAAGCAATTAAAAATATACTTGCCCACACCAGTGAGCTTATCAGTATTAAGAGCTCTGATATCTACACCGATTTTCATAATTGATTTATAAAATCCAAAATTTTATTTTTAAAAACCGCTTCGTCAAAATTTAAGGCATGTTCACGAATCACTTTTGGATCAAACTCTCTGTGATCAAAACGCAAAATTTTATGGGCCAAAGATTCCCAAGTCTGCTCGTCAAAAAAAGTGCCAGTCACACCATCAATTATTGTTTCACAAGCGCCGCCTTTTCTGTAGGCAATCACTGGACGGCCTGAGGCCATGGCTTCAATAGCGGAAATACCAAAATCCTCCACCTGCGGATAAACAAAAGCCCGACAATGTGACAAATAATGATTGCGCTCACTATCCCCTAACTCACCCAAAAATTCAATATTGGAATGGGCAATTTTTTTCAAATGTTTCAACTCTGAGCCACTACCAATAATTTTGAGCGGCAATTTTAAATTATTAAAAGCATGCACAGCCAAGTCAACTTTTTTGTAAGGCCGAAGCCGACTAACAATCAGATAATAATCTTCCGTCTCATCGGCTAATTCAAAATCGTCGACTCTAATCGGTGGATGGATAACTAGAGCTGGCTTTTTATAATGCTTATGAATTTTATCAGCAATATATTGAGAATTAGCAATAAAATAATCAATTTCCTGGGCTTTGTTAAAATCCCAATTTTGCAGTCTATCTAAAAATTTTGGCAAAATACGCTTAAGCAGGCGCCCTTCTGGTAAATTACCCAAATATTCATCTTTATCACCCCAAAGATAGCGCGTAGGTGTATGACAATAGCAAATATGCTTGCTATTGCCGCCATGACCGACCCCTTTGACAAAAGCTGATGAAGAGCTGATGATCAAATCATAATCGCTTAAATCAGTCTTTTCCCAAGCCCGAGGCATGAGGAACAAAAAATATTTAAAAAATATAAAAATCCCCGGCAAGGCCTGGAGCGGAGACGTGACAATATTTTCTTGGCTAATTATTTTTTTAGTAATTTTGGGATTATTGACCAATGTAAAAATTGGCGCTTCATTAAAAATATCAGCTAGAGCTACTAAAACTCTTTCTGCTCCGCCGATTTGGAACAAATAGTCATGCGCCAAAGCAATTTTTTTCATAACTCTTTTACTTAACCCCCCTTAATCATCGCTTTGGGTGTCTTGAGTAAAATAATTAAATCCAATAATACGGACCAATTCTCAATATAGAAGATATCTAGTTTAGCTTCTTCGGAAAATGGCAAATTAGCGCGACCAGACACTTGAGCCAAACCAGTCATGCCGGGCTTGATGGTCAATAATTTTTTGTAACCACGCTGATATTTGTCTACTTCTTCAGGCTCATGCGGCCGGGGGCCAACTAAACTCATCTGGCCGACTAGGACATTGCCAAGTTGTGGCAATTCATCCAGGCTAGTCCGCCTCAAGAAGTGGCCAAACTTAGTAACGCGAGGATCGTGGGCTATTTTAAAAAGCGGACCATCGTTTCTTTCATTAAAAGCCATCATCTCCGCTTTAAGCTTATGGGCATCTTTGACCATGGATCGGAATTTGTATACATCAAATAAGCGACCATGGCTGCCAACCCTTTTCAGTTTTACAAAAACTGGGCCAGGCGAACTGAATTTTATTATGACAGCTATAAACAAAAACAATGGTGACAAAATAATCAATAATATAAAAGCAGCCAACGTATCAAAAATACGCTTATAAACCCGACGCCACCCATCAAGAGTAGTGCCCTGAATCTCTACCATGGGCAAACCAGATACACTACTCAAATTCAAGTGCAAACTTTGTGTTTGAAAAAGATTGGCTACATATTGCAAGGTGAGATGATTCTCTTGGCAAAAAGTCAAAAGATCCAAAGCTTCATCTTTGGTTAGCGATGAATCAGCTTGAATAATGCCATCGATTTCCCGTTTGTGAATCTTACCTAATAGCTCTGGAGAATTTTCCAAGACTGCTAAGCTAGATATTTCGCCAAGCACTTTAAAACCAAATTGTGGTTTTTGCTTATAAGCGTCAACTATTGTCTGCCGCTCAACACTAGCTCCTAAAACTAAGACTTTAGCTAAACCAAAACCTTTTTTAAAATAATAATTTCTAATCAAAGCCAAAATAATCCTAGCGGTAAATAAATAGATGATAGCGAGTAACCACGAAGAAACGATTATGAAACGGGAAGAAAATAATTCTCTTTGCCAAAAAATTGCCAGAATTAAAAAAATCACCACCGTCGAAACACCAGTGACTATCTTGGTAAACTCACCAGCTAACTTTTTGCTGCGCATGGTATAGAATCCAGACAAAGCAAAAACCACTATTGCAAAAAAAGCTACCTTAGCTACTAAGGCAAAAAAACTGCCTGAAGGCATGGTATAAAAAACTGGCCTAATTTGCGATATGCTTTCCGAAAACCGTAAAGCATAAGCCGACAGAGCTGACAGAATAATCAGCACAAAATCAATCGGCACCAAGGCAATATTGATAATAAAATCGGCTTTTTTCATATAAATCGGTTATTCTTATAATATCATTTGCCTTCTCTTTAGTAAACCCCGTTTACTATCAATGTTTTGTCAATTAAAAAAGGCTTAAATCAACATCATAAGCCGAATTCTGTCCTCCTTGCGGAGTGATGACCATCTATCTAGGCCAATAATTGCTTATTGGCTCAAGCGACTTACCCATCCCGTTAGGGATCTATTTAGTCTTTCACCAGGTAGAAGTTTACCTCTTTCCCAAATGTCACCACTGGGACGCGTGGGCTCTTACCCCACGGTTTCACCCTTACCTTTCGGCTCGGCCTTACGGCCTCGCTCAAGGCGGTATACTTTCTGTTGCACTTGTCCTGCCCTACTTACGTAGGGCGGTTGGCGTTACCAACTACCTTTTTATTGGTGTTCGGACTTTCCTCCCTCCGAAGCTCGCAAAGCGAGCATAGGAGAGCAGTCATCTCAGTTAATTTAAGCCTCTTTATATATACAATATTTTGATGATTTTGTCAAGGTTATTCCAAAATATACTTCAAAGTCTCTCTAGCACACTTGGTCCAAGAAAAATTCTTGGCTCTTAATGCTCCCCTATTTATCAATTCTTCCCGTAAATTTTCATCTGCCATTAGCCCTTCCATTTTTTCCTTTATGTCACCAATATCATCAGGATTAAAAAATATAGCTGCATTACCAGCCACTTCATGCAAAACCGGCATATCAGAGCAAGCTATGGGCACGTGGCAAGCCATAGCTTCTAGGAGCGGTATGCCAAAGCCTTCAAACTTAGAGGGAAAGACAAAAGCATTGGCACAGGCCATGAGCTTGGGATAATTTTTTTGGCTAATATAACCCATGAGAATTATATCATCTTTAATTTCCGGATCTTTGGCTAAAGCTTGTATTTCTTCGTAACCAAAATTACCGGGCCGACCGGCTAAAACTAGAGGCCATTTACGGCTAGTTTGTTTGTAAGCTTTGATGAGATTTTGAATATTTTTTTTGGTCTCCAAGCGTCCAATATACAAAATAAAATTATCTGGTAATTCATGCTGGCTAATAAAATCATCCTGCTGGGCCGTGCTTAAAGGCCTGAATTCATCTTCATTCCAGCCGAGATGAATAACTCGAATTTTGTTAACGGTCTTAGGGAAATACTTTATAATATCCCG
>JAHFJB010000045.1 GCA_023246135.1 Candidatus Parcubacteria bacterium | reverse complement strand
AGCGAGAATAAAGAAGTCAGTAAAAAGCAATATCAGGGTTTGCCACTGGCGAGCTTGTCTTTAGAAATTATTAAAGTATAACATGGTTAATTTATAACCAACTTTTTTATATAATCCAATCCCGCTTAACTTCGCCGAAGCAGGCAAAGAATCATTCCAAAAGGAGCGGTTTTTTGGTATAATTATGATGTTTTGAAATTTAAATTAAAAATATGACAGAAAAAAGACCCTTTGAAATACATATCTTGGCAGTCTTAATGGTCTTTATGGGGTTCATGGCTATTTTGGGCGGCGGCTTGCTTTCCATTAAGCCCGACGGCAGCCTTATGAAAATACCCGTTTCCGATCTTTCTCACACACCCTTTCCAGATTTTTTTATACCCGGGCTAATTTTATTAATTGTTATTGGGATTCTTCCGTTATTTTTAACCTACGCTCTGTACAGAGAGCCGGCTTGGGCGATTTTTAAAAAATTGAATGTCTACTCGGATTTTCCTTGGCCATGGTCCTGGCTGGTTTATTATGGCCTCATATTAATCATGTGGATCATAATTGAAATATCCTGGATTGGATATCATACTATCGTGCAAAGCATTGTCGCGGTTTGGGGAGTTGTAATAGTCGCCTTAGCGCTCATGCCTAGGGTCAGAAGTTATTTCCAGGAGGATTTCCACAAATAGGTAATTAAAATCAACATCATGAAAAAGACATTATTATTTATTAGCGCTATTTTTATCCTAGCAGGCTGTCAAAATTATTTTTTCAGCCATCCGCAGAGAGTCAGGGGCGATAATACTAATAGCGGACAGAGCGCCCAAATAGCCAACCCAGCATCTTCGAATTGTATTGTTAAAGGTGGCATGCTTGAAATCCGCAAGAGTAAAATTGGTGAATATGGAGTTTGCCTTTTTGAGGATAACCGCCAATGTGAAGAGTGGGCACTACTAAGAGGTGAATGTCCGGTGGGTGGTTTGAAAATCACTGGTTATCAGAGTGAGGCAGAAATTTATTGTGCTATTACCGGTGGCCGACTCGAGGGTCTTGATACGGATACGCCAATGTGTAAAAGAGTTGATGGCACACTCTGCAATGCACAGGCAAATTTTGATGGCGCTTGTCCAGATCCCCACGATCCTAATCCCAGTGCCGGAAATGTAGAGGTGCCATAAAGGCGGTCCCATTGAAAAGACCATCTACAAAGAGGTGGTTTTTTGATATAATGAAAGTGTTATAATTAAATTAAAAATATGACGCCACGGAGTACAAGAAGGGCTTCAATTATCCTGCTATTGGTCGCAGTTATATTGTGGTTGGCATCAGGTTGGTTCATGAATGCATCGCTTCCCAACGTAGTGAATGGTATTAATAATGGCGGTGTGGTATTTTATGGCTATATGTATTATGTGTCAATGGTGGGTTTTTTATTTTTACTACCTTTTAGTATTACGTCCCTTATTTTCCCCAAATGGAGATTAATGATAAGAATGATAATAGGTATTATATTTATCTGGCCAACATGGATATTGATGTGGGTAGTGCCGGGTCCAAATTTTGGGCGACACGAAGTAGTAGACAAATCAATTAACATAATTAATGAAAAGGCGAACTCTGGTTCTGGTGTCATTTCCGTACCCCAGGCTATCAAAAAATAAATGAAGGAATCATCATAACTAAATTTATCTAAAGTTTCCCACCTCGCCTTGCCCCGTTGAGGCGGGGTAGAGAATCACCTAATCCTGGGGGAAGAAGGTGATTTTTTGATAGCCTGATCCCATAATTTTTGTTATAATATAGTCATGTTAAATATATATTTTAAAAATTCCAAGACTAATCGACTAGAAAATATCGGAAAGATAAAAGACGGCGTCTGGATTAATGCCAGTCATCTTGAGCATGATGATTTAGAGAAGATAACCAAGATGGCCAATCTTGATTTATTGGACTTACAAGATGTCTTGGACTTGCATGAGTTGCCTCGTATTGAGAGGCAAGAAAAAACTTTGTTGTTTTTCGTGCGTATTCCTCGCGAGAAGATTGATGATAGAGAAATAATCCACACCACACCACTCACCTTTATTATTACGGAAAAATATTTTATCAGTTTAGCTTTGTTTGAGGACAAAGTGATTAAAGATATTTTGAAAAATAGCTTAGCTATTGCTACTGATCAAAAAGCCAAACTATTAATACATATTTTTTTAAAAATTTCTCAGCGTTTTACTTCTCGCGTTCGTGAAGTCAATAATCTAGTTGCCTCCCAAAAGAAAAAAATTGAAAACATCACGGATGCTGATATTAATGAATTGATTAAGTATGAAGATTTGCTCAATCAATACATGTCAGCTTTGATTCCAGTGCGCAATGTCTTTGAGGGTATGGTGCCTGGCAATTATTTCAAATTAGAAGAAGAGGATAATGATTTGTTAAACGATATGATTATCAGTATCCGTCAGTCAGCCGAGATTTGCCAAGTCAATTTGAAGAGTATCAAAAGCTTGCGTGATTCTTATCAAATTTTATTTACCAACAAATTGAATAGGACTATCCAATTTTTGACAGCCTTTACCATTATCATGACTATACCTACTATTGTGGCTAGTTTATTTGGTATGAATGTGGCTCTGCCCTTTGCTACTCATCCCTTGGCCTTTGTCTATGTTCTGGTTATTTCTTTTGTGGCTGTTGGTGTGTTTTTCCTTATATTTTATAAGAAGAAGTGGTTGTAGAGTATGATTAGGGGAGATGATGATTAATTTTTGTGTTTAGTTCAATACAAATAAATATCAAGAGCCACTCCATCTGTCGGGTGATGGAGAAATGGTTTTTTGGTATAATGAAGATTTTTGAAATTAAATAAAAACTATGAAATTTTTTACGTTATTTGTTTTAATTTTTATTTTGACTGGTTGTTCAATTAGGTGCCACGGAGATACAATACTTTCCTTATCTTCAAGTCCAGGAGTATTCACCCTTGATAATAAATATGCATATATCGTAGTTAAGCCATTGTACTATCAGCGAGCCGCTGGTTTATGTTCCTTCCCTGATGGCGGTATTTCAAAGTCAATATATACTAGTTTAGATTTATATAAAATAAACGTAGAGACAGGTGATATACACAAAGTTTATTCATTGGCAGATCAAGATTTGGAGGGGTATACATTAAATGTTGGTACGTCACCTAATTTATTTACCACCAATAAAGATAATCAATATTTTTATTTTAAGGCAATGGTTTTGAATACTGGTGATAATAGTAGTGACTACTTATATTATCAAGTGGCTTTGTCTGATGGGGCCACAAAAAAAATAAGTTTAGGTGAATATAATAATTTATCAAAAGATGTTCGCAAAATAGATAACGGCTCTGATAAGAATGCACAAGGCGAATACCTTACCTTATTTCAAGAAAATAACATACCCCGTTTTGTTTTATCTGATCACAGTAAAATGACTTCCCGCACTATTTTAGAGGGCTATAGTTGGTTGCCGTATAAGTTTTAATTTTTTTAATAATTAATGTTGCTATATGAGTAAAAACAGCGGAGTTTCTAGTGGTGTTTATGGCTTGGCTTTTATCGGCGCCTTGATTTACAATATCCAACACTCTAACACTTTTTTGTTGGGTCTAATTGGATTTTTAAAAGCTCTAGTTTGGCCAGCCTTTCTGGTCTATAAGCTGATGGAGTTTTTGAAGATGTAGATATATAGTGGCTAGCTAAGGATTGATTTTATTTTGATAATAGGATAGACTAGTTTGGTATTTATAAATTTATGTAAACTATATGGCAAAAAGACTACATGCTGTTGGCAGAAAACAGAAGACACATTCTAAGAAAACCAAAAAGAGATTAGAAATCAAAAGAGTGATGCTTGAGGCCAAGGCCAAAAAGAAGCATAAATAAAAAAACTACCCCTCAGCTTATGCTCGGGGTAGTTTTTTGATAAAATTTGTTTTTGAAGTTAGCTGCTGTTTTGGCGGCTGCGCCTAAAAGGTTGGCGGCCACGATTTTTAGAAGCAAAATTTCTTTTGGGTCTGGAAGTACTATTGTTACCCCATCTTGGTCGTTCAGATTCTTTAGGCATAGCAATGTGTTTTTGTAAGGTAGGGAGAGGTTTCACTTGCAAGCGCGTGCGTATCAACTGTTCAATAGTGAAGATGTCTCTTTTTTGATCGGGCGCTACAAAAGATATGGCTCGGCCGCTCTTGCCGGCTCGGCCAGTACGGCCAATACGATGCACATAATCCTCGGGGTTATCGGGCAAATCATAATTAATAACTACTTCTATATCTTGGACATCAATGCCGCGTGAAGCAATATCAGTGGCTACCAAGATTCTGATGTATCCTGATTTGAAATCATGCAGGGCCTTGGTGCGTTGGGCTAGGGATTTGTTGGAATGTATTTCCGCAGCCTTGTGACCCATAGTTTGCACCGCTCTAGTGATTTTTTTGGCACCATGTTTGGTTCGGCTGAAAATCAGAATACGTTCATGATATTCTGATAGCAATTGGTTTAGCAAAGAAAGTTTTTGATCTTTAGGTATAATAAATACTTCTTGCTCTATATTGGCAACAGTAGTTCCAGCTGGGGCTACTTCTACTCTTAGCGGTGAGCGCATGTAGTTTCTAGCTAATCTTGTTATTTTCTCCGGCATAGTTGCTGAGAAAAGCATGGTTTGGCGCAGGCCAGTGGGCATAGCCGCCAAGATTTTTTTGATTTGTGGTTCAAAACCCATATCTAACATGCGGTCGGCTTCATCTAAAACTAATATTTTTACAGTGCCTAGAATTATTTTTCTCTGATTTAGGTGATCTATTAGCCGGCCCGGAGTAGCAATGATAACATGCGGCCGATTGGATAGAGCTCTTATTTGTGGGCCAATGGGAGTACCGCCAATAAGTATGGCTGTGCGCAAACCAAAACTCCGGCCCAAGGTTTGGAGTGCCTGGTCTACTTGAATTGCTAGTTCACGAGTTGGTAAGAGGATGAGTCCGGTGCCGCCATGACTATGTAGGCGCTGTATCATGGGAATACCAAAAGCCAGGGTTTTGCCCGTGCCTGTTTGAGCGATGCCGACCAGGTCTTGGCCAGT
>JAHFJB010000044.1 GCA_023246135.1 Candidatus Parcubacteria bacterium | reverse complement strand
GTTGGACTTAGCACCTTGATTAGCTATTGCTTATTAGGTTGCTGGCGGATCAACAAGCCAAATCTCTCCCCGCACTCTTGATAACTCTTATTAAATTTTAAAAGTGTTTTTATTATAGATTATTTTGAAAAATTTGGCAAATAGTGCCATAATATAGGTATAATAATATAGACGCCTATGAAGCTATCAAATTTGCAAAAATACATACTTAGGCAAACTTGGCAAAGTGATAAACCCAAAGTCAATAGAGCTATTTTTAACAAATTCTATGAGCAAACAAAAAATCCTACCAGCAAACTTTTGCAGGCCAAAATTATTACCCGAAGCATTGAGAGATTGATAGATAAAGGGCTCTTAACAGGTTTTGGAGAAAAGACCCAATATAAATTATTTATTAGCCAAATAAAACTCACGCCTCGAGGCAAAAATACTGCCCAAAAACTCTTGGGTCAGCAAGTGGAATTGCCTTTTAAAAAACCTACACGCGCATCATTAAAAAAGTAAACAATATTAAAGCCCGCGCGCCCGCTTTGCGGGCGCGCGGGATTATCGTATATTTATTCAATAATTACTTTAGTGCCAACTTGAGCCCAGTTATATAGTGACTCCATATTTTTGTAAGCTACATTGACACAGCCATGGCTCATAGGGTGGCCAAAATTGTTATGCCAATAAGCGCCGTGGATATAATAGCCATAAGTCTTGGTAGTAAAATGCAAATTCCATTTGGTATTGGGTAGATCATATCCAACACCGCCATAATGTTTGACCGGCACTTTATCCAAAATCTTAAATCGCCCTTTGGGCGTAGGCATGGACTTAACTCCACTAGAGATCAAGAAAGAATCAAATAATTTATCACCAAAATAATATTCCAACTCTTGCTTGGCTAGGCTGACCTTTATGGTCTTGTCTATTTTTTTAGGTTCAGAACTAGTTGGATCATAACCAGACATCACTTCCTGACCATCAGAAAAACCATCGCCATCGGTGTCTGTTTTATTCAAATCTGTGCCTAATATTAGCTCCCAAGCATCATTTAGGCCGTCTTTATCCAAATCATCGTCCATTAATCTTTTCTTATCCCCCAAATGTGGTGAATATCCACTATCAATCTCTACTTTATCATTATAGCTATCACCATCGGTATCGGCTTTGCTAGGATCTGTATAATAGGTATTTAATTCTTCATAGTCACTCAGGCCATCGCCATCGGTATCAGTATTTGTAATTTCTTGAGCACTAACAAAAATCGGGCTTAATAACAAAAAAATAATCAACAAATAATATCGCATGTTTTATATTATACCACATTTTATATGGTCTTGACAAAAAGGTCAATATATTATATATTATTTCAGTTAATGTACATGTCACCAAACACGCTATAAGTGAAGGAAGGGAGGTCTTAACCGTTTCAAGGAGTGCTGGCCCTAACATGGTCAGCAAACTACGGAAAGCATTCCAATTTTGGGGGACAATCATGCCTTCGAAAAAACGTGGCGCTGGTGCGCAAATCCTGACTGGGGAGGAACTCAGTCTCCTCACTCGCATGTTCAACGTTATGTGCGGCGGAGAGGTTCCTACCTCAGAGACCGACGCCCGCGACGTTGCCAAGCGGACCAGAGTGAGGTGGGCCTCCGGTTCCCACAGTCTCGAGGTTGCCTCGATCCTTGTCGGCGGACTGGAAAACAACGCTCGGGGTCTGAGCCGCATTTCCGGAAGCGGCGTCAAGATCCTCGAAGCGTTCCTGGGTGAGCTGGCGACCATGCCGCTGACCCAGCCGGGCTACGACACGATCATGAATCGTTTGACGACGATCGTCGCCAACGATACCGCTGCCGCCACCGCCTGATGGCCCTTCACCTGTAGCCTTCGCGCACCACGCGCGAAGAACACCGCCGCGCTGCATGCAGTGCGGCGGTTTCCTTTTGCTCAAAAATTGATATAAGACTATTTCAACCTATTTAAAATCTTTCCAGCCAAATCCTCTTTGGCTACTTCTGGCTGAAAAAATTTATTAACATAGACCGGAATAAACTCGGGCGTTTTTATTGTATCTTTAGTAAAAATAAATTTGACTACTAAACCACGACGCGTATCCTCTGACCACAACTGATCAAACACAAAATTTCCCAAACTGTAAAAAATATATTTTCCTCTATACTCTTCCATGGTTTGAACAACATGAGGATGGTGACCAATTACTAAATCAGCTCCAGCATCAATAGCCGTGTGAGCAAAATCTTGCTGTTGTTTATTGGGACGGGCTTGATATTCATCACCAGCATGCATAGTCACTATCAGCCAATCCACTTGTGGCCTTAATCTGGCCACATCTTCTTTTAAATTATTAATATCTATAAAAGCCGTACCAGCCCGCTTATCACTCGCTTGATAAGACACCGGCACAACACCAGGATCGTTGTAAGCCAAAAAACCAAATTTTAATCCCTGCCTAATCATAATAATTGGCTGACGCGCCCCTAGGTTATTTAGACCAGCACCAACATAAGCTATATTATTTTTAGCTAGTATCTTAAAAGTGTTCTCTAAACCATCTTGACCAAAATTTGGCGTATGATTATTGGCCAAAGATACTACATCAAAACCAGCCAATGTTAGACCAGCCACACTCTTGGGATCAGCTCGAAAAGCAAATTCACCGGTCTTGATAATACGACCAGGAGTTAGTGGGCTTTCTAAATTGGCAAAACTAATATCAGCTTGATTGGTAGTGGTAGCTATGAGCTCAAATGGCCACTGCCAATCATTTTGAGCTATCATCATCTGTTCAACACTGCGGGACAGCATAATATCACCGACAGCTATTAAACTCACTTCCGGTTTTTTATCTACTACTTTGGCCGGCAATATTTTTTCTTTAACTGACTGGCTATTTTTAACTGACGATAAATCAAAGACAGTGTTTCTTGGTGCAAAAATATCTTCTTTAAAAACAAAAACTAAACTGATTAAGAACACGCCCACAATTGTCCAAATTATGGCTTTCATTACTTTTATTTTATATATAAATTATAGCATAAAAATGAAAAGGCGGCGTCTGGCCCGAGCTTGTGCTCGTAAACTAGACGCCACCCAAGGCCTACTTGGCTAGCTAGGGCTAGCCACAGGCCGGAGCGAGTTCCCGGTTGACGCCGACCGTGAGCCGATCGTAGTCCTCCGCCTTGACGGCGCAGGCACAGGTGGGATCAGCCCAGAGCAGACGAAGCTTGTCGCCGACCGTCACCTCCGGCATGAAGATGATGAAACCATTCTGGATGAATTCCTCGGGGAACTGGAAGTGCTTGCCGTCAGTAAACACCCTGGTCAGGTAGGGCTGAACCACGGGTGTGTCAATCAGCTGCTTCCGTCGCTGATTGACGGACTGCAGGTCGATGCCCATAGGCACCACAAAAACGGTGCCCGCCTCCAATCTGATTTTCGGATGGCACTTGTGCATAAGACGACCTCCTAAAAGAACAGGTCAATGTCGAGCTACCCCACTCCATTTTAGGGCACCCAACTAGAAAATTTAACCCTATTTTACTTTTAGTGTCAACCCTGTCAAATACTCAACCTTAAGTCGAGCCCCGCTTTGCAGGATTTAACAGGGTCACTTGCCTTTTGCGACGGCTAGCTTTAAGGCCAAAACGATGAGCCTCTTCACGCAATTGAAGTAGTATATCACGGCTACTAAGAGACAAGTCTTTGAAAGCTGGCGATGAATTCCTAGCAAATACCAATGCGTCACCAGCTAGCTTGGAAATGCCTACTAGGGGTATATTTATATGATTTTTTTTAAAAAAATTATCGACAAAATCAATTTGCGGCCGGCCGCCATCAATCATTATTAAATCTGGGTATGGCCACTCTACATGCTTTAAGCGACGTTCTAATACTTCAACCAATGCCCGCAAATCATCGCCCTCGGGCGAAGTTTTTATCTTAAACAGACGATACTGGGAATTTTGCAACTGACCATCACTGGCCACTACCATAGCCCCATAAGTCTCCCGGCCAGTCAAATGAGAAATATCATAACCTTCAATCCGACTAGAGCTAATAAGCAGACTGTCTTCACGGCTAATCAAAGATACATCCTGCAAATATTTGAGACTATTGGCTTGCTCAGGATTATCTTTGGCTAGTTTATTTAGTAGTTTATTTTTCTGCCCCGACAAAAGCAAAATTATATTTTTTATATTTTTTTGATAAGCTTTTTTATCAACTTCGCCGACACACAATCCCGGACACAGTCCCAGCTGATAATCAAAACAGGCTCGCCCACTATTTGGCCGGCAAGTGCTATAAGGAAAAACCCGGCGGATTATACGCAAAGTATTTTTGACTAAAGAGCTAGATTGATAGGGGCCAAAAATTTTGTTTTTGCCAATAGGAAATTTTTTGAGTTCTTGGCCGCGCACCAAAAATGGATAAGGATAATCTTTGTTAGATATGACAATATAAACAAATGAACGGCCATCCTTATCTTTGATATTATATTTGGGCCAATATTTTTTTATTAAATTAGCTTCCAAAACCACTGAATCCAAAATCGTATCAGTGCTTTGATATTTAACATCTTTAGCCAAAGACACCATCTCCTCTATTCTTGGGTCCAGTCTTTTTTGAAAATATTGGGCTACTCTTTTCTTTAGTGATGTAGCCCGACCAACATAGAGTATAACTTTATTTTTTCCAGAAAAAATATAAATACCCGGGCCATCAGGAAAATTTTTTATTTTATTTTTTAAATCCATATTACTTTAAATAAGCTTTAAGGTAATGTCCAGTCACGCTTTTGTCGCTGTCGGCCACATCCTCGGGCGTGCCTTTGGCTACGACTTTACCACCAGCATCACCACCCTCCGGTCCCAGATCAATAATATAATCCATGGATTTTATCATGTGCATATTGTGCTCAATCACAATCACACTATTGCCTTTATCTACTAGCTTATTCAAAACCTTGAGTAATAATTCTATATCGTAATAGTGCAACCCTACTGTTGGCTCATCTAGCAGATAAAGACTGTGTTTGCCCAAAGTGTGCGTCAATTCGCGAGCCAGCTTGATACGCTGAGCTTCACCACCAGAAAGCGTGGTAGCACTCTGGCCCAGCTGCAGATAACCCAAACCAACTTCTTGCAAAACCTTGAGCTTGTC